>DAINOF010000145.1:0-7331 GCA_036735505.1 Paracoccaceae bacterium | reverse complement strand
TACCCCACAGCGACCTCAACGCTGCGCGTCTACCAATTCCGCCACGACCGCACGTCTAAGGCTTGGTGCGCGGGTATCTAGCGGCTCGGCCTGAGGATGTGAAGGGGTTTTTTGCGGGCCTCCCGCGCCCGCCCCGGGCCGGCCCCCGACGCCCCGCGGCGGCCCGCCGCCCAGAGCAGTGCGAGCGCCGCCCCGATCAGCCCGATCGCCAGCCAGCCCGCCTCGGGCGTGTCGGGAAACGCCACCCGGTTCAGCGTCCGGCCGGGGACCAAGGTGAAGACCCCGGCCGCTCCCACGGCACCGAAGAACAGACCCCGCATCCGGGCGCGGTGGGACGCGATCCGCCCCGCGCGCGCATCGGCCACGGCCAGCGCGAGCATCGCGAGCGTGTAGAGCGACAGCGCGTGGATCGGGCCGAAGCGCCCGACGAGCGCAAGCTCGCCGCTCGGGATGGCGAGCCCGGTCAGGGCCAGCGCCGCCATCGACGCGACCCAGATCCGGCCCAGCCTGCGGTGGACCCTGTCCCGGCGCGGGCGGTAGAGCGTGACCGGCCCCAGCAGGACCGCCGGCACGGCGGACAGGACGTGCAGCCTCGTCACGAGGCCCGCGTCGAGCAGCGGCTCGAGGGTCATTCCGGTCTCCATCGGTTGGCAGTCGGGGGATCTGCGGCTAGGCTTGCCGCAGCGGCCCCCGGCGCCGCAACGCCGCCGGCCCGGACGACGGGAGAACTTCGTGAACGACGTCGCGCCGCCCTTCGCGCTTCGTGACCTGCGGGACCGGATCGCGCATCCGGCGCACCTCGTCACGCTGACCGGAATTGGGGTGATCCTCGGGCTGTCGGGTCCCTTCGGAACGGACAGCGCGCTCAGCCTGCTTCCGCGGATCGCCTACTGGCTGGTGACGACCTTTGCGACCTATGCCGCGGGCACGCTCGCGCATGGCTTCGTGGCGCCGCGCCTGCCGAGTACGCTTCCTGACCCAGCGAAGGTGGCGCTGGCGGGCCTCGCCAGCGGGACCGCGGTGACCGCGACCGTGCTGGTCCTCGGTCGCATCGTGTTCGGCGGGCCGCCGGACAGCCTGCCGGGCTTCATCGCCACGATCTACGCGATCGCCATGGTCGTGACGCTTGTCTTCCACGCTCTGGAACGACGCGCTGCGCCGGTCGCGCCCGATGCGCCGCCGCCGATCCTCGACCGGGTTCCGCTGGATCGGCGGGGCGCGCTGCTGGCGCTCTCGGTAGAGGATCACTATGTCCGGATCCACACCACGCGGGGCTCTCATCTGGTGCTCATGCGCCTGTCGGACGCCATCCGGGAGGTGGGGACGGTGCCGGGGCTGCGCGTCCACCGCTCGCACTGGGTCGCGCGGGCTGCGGTGACGTCCGCCCGGCGCGACGGCGACCGGGCGATCCTGACGCTGCGCGACGGGCGCGAGGTGCCCGTCAGCCGGGCGAACCTGCCGGCCTTGCGCCAGGCAGGGCTGCTGCCCCGCCCGCACTGACCCGCGCCGTCACGGCGTGGTGGTCACCGTGAACGACGGCAGGGCGACCGGCGCAGGCGCCGCCGCGGGCACGGGCGCGGCCGCCGGCGCCGTGCGCCCGCCGAAGGCATAGGCCGCCTGCCGCACGAGCTCGCTTCGTTCCGGCTGGCCCGGGGCGATCACCGGCGCCGCCCCAGCCTCGAGGCCCGCATCGTACCAGTCGAGCGCGAGGTCCGGCCGCGCGGTGGCGCCGAAGCCCTGGCTCAGGTGGTGACCGAGAAGCTCGGCATAGCCCCGCTCTCCCAGCGCCGCGAGCATCAGGGCCGAACCCACGGCCACGTTCATGTCGTCCGTCCGGTAGCCCGAGGACAGGCAGATGCGGGCGGTGTCGGCGAGTTGCGCCGGCGACATGCCGGTCTGCGGCACGACGGCGCTGACCGACTGGAGCACCGCCGCCATCGGCTGCGCCGAAAGGGCGGCAATCTGGGATTGCAGTACCGGAGCGAAGGCCCTGCACTGCTCGGCGATCTGCTCGGTCGTGACGCCGGGCAGCCGCGCGGCCAATTCCTCGCCGGTCCTCTGGACATAGGTGCGGGCGAGGCAGAACTGCTCTTCCAGCGCCTGCTTGGGACTGGTCATCGTCGCGACCGTCACGAAGCCGCCGTTCGAAGTGGTCTCGAGGTTCACCCGGTTGCAATAGGACGAGAGCGAGGCGTCGGCCGATTGCGAGGCACCGAAGTTCGGCAGACCCGGCGCGGCGGCCGGCTGCGCGGCGCCGAAGCTCGGCAGCGCCGGCGCGGCGGCGACTGTCGCAGTGGCGCCGAGGGCCGGCAGCGCAGGGGCCGGGACAGGGGCCGGGGCTGGTGCCGCGGCGGTGACCGACGGGAAGGCGGGTGCCGGCGCGACGACCGTGGGAAAGCCCGGCGCGGGCGCGGCAGGCGCGACCGCGAGGACACCGGCCTGCGGTGGCGCGGCGGTCAGCATCCCGGGCGCCTGGGGCGCGATCCCGAGCGACTGGTCGCGGAACATCGTCAGAAGCCCCTTCGCGCCCATCGGATTGGTGGCGATGAGCTGCGCGGTCGTGGCCCCGCCGGCGATGGCGCGCTGGTAGGAGGTGAGCAGGAAGTCCCGCTCGAACTGCGTCAGGGTGCCGGTCGCCGGATAGCCGAGATGGGCCTGGTAGGTCGCCATCGCGGTCCGAGTGCCGCGCCCCACGACGCCGTCGACGGTGCCCGCGTTGAACCCGAAGTAGTTCAGCGCGGTCTGCGTCTCGCGGTTCGCCTCGCGCGTGGCCGAGGACACCGAGGACTGCGGCGCGCGCTGGACGGTCTTCTGCTGCGTCCGGTTGCGATTCGCCTCGTTCGCGATCACGCCGCCGATGATGCCGCCGACGATACCGCCGACGATACCGTCATTTGCGGAGGCATCCGTGGCGGATGTGACCACGAGAGCCGCCACGAGCGCTTGGAGGATCGGCTTGGATGACATGTCCACTCCCAAAATCGAAGGTCCAATTAGGCTCAGGCTAGCACGGAATCGGTTCCGACGGACCCCCGAAAATGTCAACCAGACCAACAGTTGAGCGCGAGACCGCATCGGCGGACGCGCACCGGCCTCTTGGGCCACGCCCCAAAGCACGAAGCCGGACCGCGGGACACGCTGTGGCGGGGCTCAGCCGCAGGACAGGTGGCGCGGCGTGGATCGGGTCGGGCGTCATCCCGCGGGGCTCCCGGCCGTGGTGGCCTAACGGCACAGGTGCCGGCCTCACGCCCTCCCGGCGTCCGCCGCGCCTGCCCGACCCTCTGCCGCCCGGAAAACGCAGGGCGCTTGTATCGCCCATGCCCGGCGACCACTATGTCCGCGTGCGGCGAGGAGATGGTACGGATGCGGCTGCCCGATGCGACATGCGAGATCAAGGGAACACCCGGAGCGAGGATGAACCGCCACCGGGTCGCGCGCGACCCGATCGCCGCGCGCCGCGCCAAGCTGCGCCGGCGCAGCGCGGCGGGGAGCCTGGCGCGATGAGCCCGACGGTCGACTGGATCACCTCCGACCGCCCGGTCGGCTACGCCGAGGCCGTCGCCGCGATGGAGGCGCGCGCCGAGGCCATCGCCGCGGGCACCGCAGGCGAGGCCGTCTGGCTGCTCGAACACCCGGCGCTCTATACCGCCGGCACCTCGGCCCGCCCCGAGGACCTGACCGACCCGCACCGCTTCCCCGTCCATCAGACGCGGCGCGGCGGGCAGTACACCTACCACGGGCCGGGGCAGCGGGTGGTCTATGTCATGCTCGACGTGGGCGCGCGTGGCCGCGACGTGCGCTGCTTCGTGCGCGACCTCGAGGCCTGGGTCATCGCCGCGCTGGCCGAGTTCAACGTGACGGGCGAGATCCGCCCGGGCCGCGTCGGCGTCTGGGTCGCCCGGCCCGACAAGCCCCCGCTGCCCGATGGCACGCCCCGCGAGGACAAGATCGCCGCCATCGGCATCCGCCTGCGCCGCTGGATCTCGCTTCACGGGCTTTCGATCAATGTCGAGCCGGACCTGTCGCATTTCGACGGCATCGTGCCCTGCGGCATCCGCGGCCACGGCGTGACGAGCCTCGTGGACCTGGGCCTGCCGGTGACGATGGGCGACCTCGACGCGGCCCTCCACCGCACCTTCGCCAAGGGCGCCCTCGGCGGCCGGACGGCCTGCCCGGTTCCGGCCTGAGACGCCCTGGCGGGACGCCGCGCATTGCGTTGCGGGCAAGGTGCGACTAGGCTTGGCGCGACCGCCGGGATTCACCGGGCGCCCGCCGGCCCGAGAACGATGACGACACCCCAGGACCTCGACACCGCCATACCCGCCGCCCCTGCGGCGTCACGGGGCGAAACGCTGTCTCCCGCGGCGGAGATCGATGCGCTCTACGCCTCGAACGCCATCGGCCTGACGCTGATTTCGCGCGATATGGTCTACGTCCGGATCAACCGCGCGCTGGCCGAAACGAACGGCCTGCCGCCCGAGGCCCATGTGGGACGCCGCGTCGGCGAGGTCGTCCCCGCGCTCGCTGAGCAGGCCGCGGCCCTGATGGCCGAGGTGGTCCACACCCGCAGCCCGCTCGGCCCCGTCGACATGGAGGGCGAGACACCCGCGCGCCCCGGCAACGTCCGCATCTGGACGCAGAGCTGGACACCGGTCTTCGACACGCAGGGCGAGGTCGTGGCGGCCTCGGTCATCTCGATCGACGTGACCGAGGCGCGCCGCGCGCAGGCCGCGGTCCAGGCGCGGGCCGACGAGGTGCGGCGCGTGCTCGACGGCGTGATCGCCTTCGTCGGCCGGCTCGACCCGGACGGCACGCTGACCGAAGCCAACCAGCCCGCAATCGACGCGGGCGGGATCCGGCGCGAGGACGTCCTCGGCCGGAAGTTCTGGGACTGCCCCTGGTGGAGCTATTCGGAGGCGTCGCAGGCGCGCCTCAAGGCCGCCGTGGCCCGCGCGGCAGAGGGCGAGCCGCAGCGTTATGATGCCGAGATCCGGGTGGCCGGCGACGCGCGCATGTGGATCGACTTCCAGCTTGTCCCGCAGCGCGACTCGGCAGGCCGGGTCATCGAGATCGTCCCCTCCGCCGTCGACATCACCGAACGCCGCCGCGCCGAGGCGGCTTTGCGGACCAGCCTCGAGCGGATGCGCACGATCCTTACCACCGCGCAGGTGGGCATCGCCATCGCCCATGCCGACGGCCGGGTGACCGAGGCCAACGCGAGCTTCCTCAAGATGATCGGCCGCAGCGTCGAGGAACTCCGGGCCGGCGAGATCGACTGGCGCGCGCATGTCTCGGTCGACAGCGCGCTCGGCTGGCGCCGGCTTCTTCGGCACCGGACGCTCGGCCCGCTCGAACTGACGCTCCGCCGCCGCGACGGGCGCGAGATGCCCACGCTTGCCTCGGCGGGGCTTCTGGACACGCCCGAGCGGGAACTCGTGGGCTTCTTCCTCGACCGCACCCGGCAGGAAGCGGACGCGGCGCATCGCGAGCTTCTTCTCCTCGAGCTCAAGCACCGGGTGACGAACATGCTCGCCACCGCCCAGGCCATCGCGCGGCAGACCGCGCGGCACCACGAGGACCGCGACGCGCTGGTCGAGGCCTTCACCGGACGCCTGCACGCGATGGCCCGCGCCCACGACCTGATCACCGAGCGGAACTCGGGCCATGTCTGCCTGCGCGACCTGATCCTCGCGCAGGTCGGCCCCTATGCGAGCCGCGATGGGCAGCTCGACTGGAAGGGCCCGGGGGTGCAGGTGCCCGCCGAGGTGGCGAACTCGCTCGGGCTCGTGCTGCACGAGATGGCGACGAACGCGGCCAAGTATGGCGCGCTGAGTTCGCCGGACGGCTCGGTGTCGATCCACTGGCAGACGGAGGCCGGGGGCGGTCGGGTCCGGCTCCTCTGGGCGGAACGGGGCGGCCCGCCCGTCGCGCCGCCCGGGCGGCGCGGCTTCGGCACCTCGCTCATCGAATCGAGCCTGTCGCACGCCCACGGCGGCGAGCTCGCGCTCGTCTACGCGGCCGAGGGGCTGCGGGCCGACATGAGCGTTCCGACGAGCCGGTTCGATGGCTGAGCCGCGGACTGTCCTGGTCGTCGAGGACGAGGCGCTGATCGCGCTCGACCTCGAGGCGACGCTCGCGGACGCCGGCTGGGACGTGCTCGGCCCGGCGGGAACGCTCGCCCGCGCGCGCGACCTCGTCGCGACGGCCGAGCCCGACATCGCGTGCCTCGACCTCAATCTCGGCCGCGAGACGAGCCACGATCTCGCCCGCGAATTCCTCGCCCGCGGCGTGCCGGTCGTCTTCCTTTCGGGCCGCGATGCCCGCGCGCTGCCCGAGGATCTTCGCACGGTCCCGATCCTTGGCAAGCCGGTCGACGCGGCGCTGCTGTTGCGAACGCTGGCCGAGCGGGTGGCCTGAGGCGGGGCGGGGGCAGGCCTGGGGCGCCGGCCTGCGCTGATTTTACCCACTTCGATCGGCGGGCGCGTGTTGCGGGCGCTGGCCCGACGCACTAGAACAGTACGCAAGACGCGGCGGACAGGGTCCGGCCTGCCCCCGCGACGTCATCGGGAACTGGGAGCGACGCATGGCTGACGCAGCCGTCCACGGCCACGAGCAGGACACGCGCGGGTTCTTCACCCGCTGGTTCATGTCCACCAATCACAAGGACATCGGGATCCTCTACCTCTTCACCTCCGGGGTGGTGGGCTTCATCGCGGTGGCCTTCACCGTCTACATGCGGATGGAGCTGATGAATCCGGGCGTGCAGTTCATGTGCGCCGAGGGGGCGCGCCTGTTTGCCGACGGCGACTGCGCGGACCCCAACGGGCACCTCTGGAACGTGCTCATCACCGCGCACGGCATCCTGATGATGTTCTTCGTGGTGATCCCCGCGCTCTTCGGCGGCTTCGGCAACTACTTCATGCCGCTGCAGATCGGCGCGCCGGACATGGCCTTCCCGCGGATGAACAACCTCAGCTACTGGCTTTATGTCGCGGGTACCGCGCTCGCCATCGCGAGCGTGCTCTCGCCCGGCGGCAATGGCCAGCTCGGTTCGGGCGTGGGCTGGGTGCTCTACCCGCCGCTGTCCACGAACGAGGCCGGGATCTCGATGGACCTCGCCATCTTCGCGGTGCACTTGTCGGGCGCGTCCTCGATCCTCGGCGCGATCAACATCATCACCACCTTCCTGAACATGCGCGCGCCGGGCATGACGCTGTTCAAGGTGCCCCTCTTCGCCTGGTCGATCTTCATCACCGCCTGGATGATCCTGCTGGCCCTGCCGGTGCTCGCGGGCGCCATCACCATGCTGCTGACCGACCGCAACTTCGGCA
>DAINOF010000144.1:0-7362 GCA_036735505.1 Paracoccaceae bacterium | reverse complement strand
CGGTCGACCACGGCGTGGTCGCTGACCCAGCCGCCCATCACCAGATAGCTGCGCAGCAGCGGCGGCATCGTCAGCATCGCCCGCCGCGCGTCGGGCTTGCGGCGAAGCCGACGGGCGAAGCGGAAGACGTCGGGCGCCTTCACGCGTGGCAGCCAGCGCTTCGGCGCCAGGTGCCGTTCCTTCAGCATCGCGAAGGCGTCGAGATAGTCCTGCGCGTCGGTCCCGTGGAAGGATGCGCAGCCGAAGATCATCTCGACCCCGTTCTCGTCCACGAAGCGCGTCATCGCGCCCCAGGCGACCCGCAGGATGTCGGGGTCCTTCACCTCGGGATGGATGCAGAAGCGCCCCATCTCGACCATCGGCCCCGCGAAGGCGGTGAGCGCCGACAGCTCGTAGTACTGCGCCGAATAGCTCTGCCCGATCTCGCCGCCGTCCCGCAGCGCCATGAGCCGGAAGCAGCAGACCAGCCGGCCGCTGCGGCTGTCCTCGACCAGCACATGCCGGCAGATCGCGTCGAACCCGTCCTCGTCGCGGCCGCTGTCACGTGGCGCCGCGCCCGTCCCGGCGATGAAGGCCAGATGTCGCAGTTCCTGCGCGGCCGCCACATCCGCGTCGCTTGCGGCGAAGCGTGCCCGGTACCGACCCTTCCCGAGCGACAGCATCGCGCTCTCCCCTGCCTTGGACGCGGCCAGGCCGGTCCTACATATGGTCGCGTACAATGTGTCACACAAGCCGTGACATGATCGCGACAACATCAGCATCTTCCGGAGGGTCCATGGACAAGGTCGTGAAATCCGACGCCGAATGGCGGGCGCAGCTGTCGGATCTGGCCTACAAGGTCACCCGCAGGCACGGCACCGAGCGCGCCTTCACCCATGACGATTTCCCCAAGGCGCCTGGCACCTTCCGCTGCGTCTGCTGCGGCGCGCCGCTCTTCGACCAGGCGCACAAGTTCGACAGCCGGACCGGCTGGCCCTCGTTCTGGCAACCCCTCGACCCCGAGATGGTGGGCGAGCAGGAGGACCGCGGTCTGTTCATGCGCCGCACCGAGGTGCATTGCGCACGCTGCGAGGCGCACCTGGGCCACGTCTTCCCCGACGGCCCTCAGCCCACGGGCCTGCGCTACTGCATCAACGGCGTGGCGCTGGAGTTCGAGCCGGAGGGGGACGGCATGCAAGGGTGAGGACCGGGCCCGCACCAGCCGCGCGAGCGGCCCGGGCAGCGGCCGGCCGCCCCCACCGTGATCCTCCGCCCTCTTTGGGGCGGGGGTCGATCGGAGACAGATGCGGCCATCGCAGTCCCGAAAGACGCGCGCCGGCCTGCCCGCCCTACTCGAAGAACTGCGCCGGGTCGATGCGGCCGAGGTTGCCGAAGAGCTGCCGCAGGAAGCCGACGCCGGCCGTGTTGTCGTCGGTCACGCGGCGCGACAGGGCCACCACCTGCCCGTCCTCCAGCCCGAAGCGCTCGACGTTGGTGACGACGCCGGCCTCGTCGAAGCTGACGGCCACCACCTCGCGGTCGACCTCGTTCAGCGGGCGGAGGGTGCCGTCCTCGAAGGTCGAGCGGACGTAGAACCAGCCCTCGTCGGCAAGAATGCCCGTCGAGCCCGGAATCCCGAGGATGGTCTGCACCGTCGTCCTCGTGTCGCGCCCCACGACGACCGCCTCGAGCTGGGCGTCGGTCGGCACGAAGCCGTGGTTGCGCGCGACCTCGCCGCAGGACGCGAGCCCGAGGACAAGCCCCAGCGCCGCCGCCGCCATCCGTGCGCCCATGGTCCGGCCCCCTTGAAACGCCTCTCCCCGAGGCCTACCGCTTACAGACGAAACCGAGGGGGTTCAAGAATGGAGCGGATCATGCCCGAGCGCCGCCAGCTTCGTCTCGCCGACCTGCCCGAGCGCCGGCCGACGGCCTTCGCGATCGAGCCCGATGCCGCAGAGCGCGCGGCGCTGGCCGAGGAATTCGGCCTGTCGGCCCTGCGCAAGCTGCGCTTCGAGGGCGAGGTCCGCCCGCGCGGCTCGCGCGACTGGGAGCTTGCGGGGCATCTTGGCGCCACGGTGGTGCAGCCCTGCGTCGTCACGCTCGAGCCGGTGACGACACGGATCGAGGAGGACGTCGCGCGGAGCTTCGTCGCGGACCTGCCCGCCCCGCCGCCGGGCGCCGAGGTCGAGATGCCCGAGGACGACACGCTCGAGCCCCTGCCCGAGACGCTGGACCTCGGCCGCGTCATGGCCGAGGCGCTCGCGCTCGCCATCCCGCCCTACCCGCGCAGCGCCGGCGCCGAACTGGGCGAGGCGGTCTTCACCGAGGCCGGCAAGGCGCCGATGGACGACGCGGCGGCGCGGCCCTTCGCGGCCCTCGCCCGCCTCCGGCCCCCCTCGGACGACGACGCCTGACGCCCCAGAATCCCCCTTGCGCGCCTGCGGAATCGCAGTATGTTCCGGCGCTCGTTCGAAAGATCGGTTGGACACGGCGCGCCCGAGGGCGTAAGAGGCCGTATCTCCCGGAGAATACGGGCGCGCGGGCGCCCCCGAAGCACTGAGGTTGAGACATGGCTGTCCCCCAGAACCGAGTCACGCGGTCGCGCCGCAACATGCGCCGTGCCCATGATGCGCTCGTCGCCGACAATCCGGGCGAATGCCCGAACTGCGGCGAGCTCAAGCGCCCGCACCATGTCTGCGGCGCCTGCGGGCACTATGACGACCGCGAAGTGATCGCCAAGACCGACGAGATCGACCTGGACGACGAGGCGGCGTAAGCCGCTTCGCGCCACGCGGCGTTTGGCATGTCGGCGTTCGACCAGACCGGGCAGGCGCGCAAACGCATCGTGATCTCGGTGGACGCGATGGGTGGCGATCTCGGCCCGACCGCCGTCGTCGCGGGGATGAGCGCGTCTGCGGAAAAAAATCCCGACCTCGACTTTATCGTCCATGGCCCCAAGGACGAACTCGACCGCCTGATCGCCCGGCGCAGGCTGACAGCGCGCTGCGTGGTGCGCGACGCGCGCGGCGTCGTGCGGATGGACGACAAGCCCTCCCAGGTCATGCGCCACGGTCAGGACACCTCGATGTGGTCCGCGATCGAGGCCGTGCGCAACGGCGAGGCGCAGGTCTGCGTGTCCTGCGGCAACACGGGCGCGCTGATGCTCGTCTCGATGATCCGGCTCAAGAAGCTCCCGGGCATCAGCCGGCCCGCCATCGCGGTGCTCTGGCCCTCGCGCAATCCGGGCGGGTTCAACGTGCTTCTGGACGCCGGCGCCGACATCAAGGCCGACGAGCACGACCTCCTCCAGTACGCCTTCATGGGCGCCGCCTATGCCCGGAACGGCCTCGGGCTCGACCGGCCCCGGGTGGGCCTGCTCAACAACGGCACCGAAGAGCACAAGGGCCGCGCCGAGCTCAAGGCCGCGCACGACCTGATCGCCGCGAAGTCCGACGAGGGCGGCTATGCCTTCGTGGGCTTCGTCGAAGGCGGCGACATCCCCTCGGCCCGGGTCGACGTCATCGTGACCGACGGCTTCACCGGCAACGTCGCGCTCAAGACCGGCGAGGGCACCGCGACGCTGATCCGCGACTTCCTGAAGGAAGCGTTCAAGGCCACGCCGCTGTCCCGGGTCGCGGCGCTTCTGGCGCTGACCTCGCTGCAGCGCCTGACCAAGCGCATCGACCCGCGCCGCGTCAACGGCGGCGTGTTCCTCGGCCTCAACGGCACCGTGGTCAAGTCGCACGGCTCGGCCGACGCGACCGGCCTCTCGGCCGCCATCAAGCTCGCCTACAAGCTCGCCGCCTCGGGGTTCAACGAGAGGCTGGCGGCACGGGTTGCGTCGCTGCACCTGCCGGGGCAGGATGACACGCAGGGCGGGACAGAAAGCGAGCAGCAGTCATGACGACACGCGCCGTGGTCCGCGGTGTGGGCCATTATCTGCCCGACCGCGTGGTCCCGAACTCGTATTTCGAGGCCACGCTCGACACGTCCGACGAATGGATCCGCAGCCGGACCGGGATCGAGCGTCGGCACTTCGCCGCCGAAGGCCAGACGACCTCGGACATCGCCGCCCGCGCCGCCCGGGCCGCGCTGGCCGATGCCGGCCTCAAGATCGACGACATCGACGCGCTGATCCTTGCCACCTCGACCGCCGACCTCACCTTCCCCGCCGCCGCCACCATCGTCCAGCGCGAGCTCGGCATGACCCGCGGCTTCGCCTTCGACGTGCAGGCGGTCTGCGCGGGCTTCGTCTTCGCCATGGCGAACGCCAACGCGCTGATCGTCGCGGGCCAGGCGACCCGGGTGCTGGTGATCGGGGCCGAGACCTTCTCGCGCATCCTCGACTGGACCGACCGGACGACCTGCGTCCTGTTTGGCGACGGCGCGGGCGCGGTCGTGGTCGAGGCGGCCGAGGGCGCGGGCACAAGCGACGACCGCGGCATCCTCGCCGCCGACCTCCACTCGGACGGGCGCTACACCGACATCCTTTATGTCGACGGCGGGGTCTCGACGCAGACGACCGGCCACCTGCGCATGCAGGGCAAGGAGGTCTTCCGCCACGCCGTGGAAAAGCTTGCCGAGACCGCCCATGCCGCGCTCGAGAAGGCGGGGCTGACCAGCGCCGACGTCGACTGGATCGTGCCGCACCAGGCGAACCTGCGCATCATCAAGGCGACCGCGCAGCGGATGCAGGTGCCCATGGAGCGCGTCGTGGTCACCGTGCAGGACCACGGCAACACCTCGGCGGCGTCGATTCCCCTCGCGCTGTCGGTCGGGCGGCAGAACGGCCAGATCAGGACCGGCGATCTGGTCGTGGTCGAGGCGATCGGCGGCGGGCTGGCCTGGGGGGCGCTGGTGGTGCGCTGGTAGCTGCCCGAAACTCCTTCTTCAACTCATTGATATTGACTCGGAATCGGGCGGGTCTATGCTCGCCCCACCTTTCAGGACCTGGGGAGACACGATGGCCGGCAAGACCCTGACCCGCATGGACCTGAGCGAAGCGGTATTCCGCGAGGTCGGCCTCTCCCGCAACGAAAGCGCTCAGCTCGTCGAGAGCGTGCTGAACCATATGTCCGAGGCGCTGGTGAGCGGCGAGCAGGTCAAGATCTCGTCCTTCGGGACCTTCAGCGTGCGCGACAAGGCCGCGCGCGTCGGCCGCAACCCCAAGACCGGCGAGGAGGTCCCGATCCATCCCCGCCGCGTCCTCACCTTCCGGCCCTCGCACCTGATGAAGGACCGCGTGGCGGCCGGCAACAAGGGCTGAGGCGATGGACAAGTCCCCCGACGCCTTCCGGACCATCTCGGAGGTGGCGGACTGGCTCGGGGTGCCGACCCATGTGCTGCGGTTCTGGGAAAGCCGCTTCAGCCAGGTCAAGCCCGTGAAGCGTGCCGGCGGGCGGCGCTACTACCGCCCCGCCGACATGCAGCTTCTGGGCGGCATCAAGCGCCTTCTCCACGACGACGGGCTGACGATCCGCGGCGTGCAGAAGATGCTGCGCGAGGAGGGCGTGCGGCATGTGTCGTCCTTCTCGCAGCCGCTCGACGCGCTCGGACCGATGCGCGACGTGACCGAGGCGGACGCGGCGGACGACGCGACAGGCGAGGCGCCGCCGAGCCCGATGGCGGTCGACGTGGAACCGGACCCCGTCGACAACGTGATCCCTCTGGGCCAGCCGGGCGAGGGCGAGGCCCCGGTGCGTCCCGATCCGCTGGTCCTGGGGCCCGCCCCGGTGGCCGCGGCGCAGCCGCCCGCGCCTTCGGCGGAGGACGACGCGCGTTCGCAACCGGCCGCGCCCGAGGCCCCGCCCCCTGCCCCCGAGGATGCCGCGCCCATCGCGGCCGACGCCGGGCCCGAGGCCCGGCCGGATGCGGACGCCCCCGAGGCGGAAGAGACCCCGCCCGAGACCATCGCGGCCGAGAGGAGCGAAGAGCCCGCGCCCGCGCCTCGGCCATCCGTTTCCGACATCCTCGCCGGCTCTGGGGAGGACGTGGAGGCCGAGCCCGAGCCGGACCCAGAGCCCGAAGAGCCGATGCCCGCGTTCTCGTTCCTGCGGCGCGGGGCGACGCCGCCCGCGGCCGGACCCGGGGCCGATCCGGCGCCCGCACCCGGCCCGCAGGCCGACCTCTTCGCCGGCCCTGCCGAGGCCCCGCCCGAGCCCGAGCCGCAGCCGCAGCGCCGCGCCATCCCGCCGACGCCCGAGGTCCCCCCGGTGGACGCCCGGGACGACGATCCCTCGACGCCCGCCCTTCCCGGCATCGCGGCACGGCTCGCAGTGGCGCGCGTCCTGCCTGATCACGCCGCCATCGCGGCGGTCGTGGCGGACCTTCGCGCCCTTCGCGCCCGGCTCTGAGCCGTGGCTTTCCCCTCTTGTCCCCGCAGCACATTCCGCTATGAAGAGCCCGCGTCGGGCTATGGCGCAGCCTGGTTAGCGCGTCCGTCTGGGGGGCGGAAGGTCGCAGGTTCAAATCCTGCTAGCCCGACCAATCCACCTCGGCCCCGGCAGACCCGGACCCTCCCGTGACTACGCCCGTGACCGGCGTCCTTCCCGACCGCAGCCTGCGCGACCTGATCGCCTCGGGCGCGATCCTGGCCGCCCTACCCGTCACGGATGCACAGGTGCAGCCCGCCTCGCTCGACCTTCGCCTCGGGCCCACCGCGCACCGCGTCCGGGCGAGCTTCCTCGCCGGCCACGGCGCCACCGTGGCCGACCGCATCGCCGAGTTCGAGATGCACCGCATCGACCTCCGCGAGGGCGCCGTGCTCGAGAAGGGCTGCGTCTATGTCGTGCCCCTGATGGAGCGCCTCGCCCTTCCCCCCGGCCACACGGCCGTCGCCAACGCCAAGTCCTCGACCGGCCGGCTCGACCTTCTCACGCGCACGATCACCGACGGCGGCACCGAATTCGACCGCGTGCCGCCGGGCTACCGCGGCCCGCTCTGGGCCGAGATCTGCCCGCGCTCGTTCTCGGTCCTCGCGCGCGAGGGCCAGCGGCTGAACCAGCTCCGCGTCCGGTCGGGGCGCGCGGACCTGACCGACGACGACCTCTGCGCGCTCCACGCCCGCGTCGGCCTCGTCTCGGGCGGCGAGGCGGTGATCGACGAAGGCCTCGGCTTCTCGGTCGACCTCAAGCCCGCATCGGGCAGCCTTGTCGGCTACCGCGCCAAGCCCCATGCGGGGGTGATCGACCTGGGCCGCATCGGCCACTACGACCCGGCCGAGTTCTGGGAAGAGGTGCACGCCACGAACGGCCGCATCATCCTCGACCCCGGCGCCTTCTACATCCTCGTGAGCCGCGAGGCGGTGACGATCCCGCCCGACCATGCCGCCGAGATGGCGCCCTACATGGCCATGGTGGGCGAGTTCCGCGTCCATTACGCGGG
>DAINOF010000143.1:0-7379 GCA_036735505.1 Paracoccaceae bacterium | reverse complement strand
AGCGGGATGTTCATCGCGATCTGTCGCGTGACCCACGTGCGCGTGTCCGCGGTCGAGGGCAGGACGGTCGATGCGGCCGGCACCAGAAGCACGTCGTCGAAGGTGAAGGCCTCGCGAATCTCCATGGGGATCCTCAACTGGAGCTTTCGTCTGGCGCTTCCCTATTCCACGGCCCCCCCGGAAAGGAAAGGCCCGATCTTCAGGCGGTTGCCGCGTTCGTCTTCTGGGCGAGGATGCCCTTGGCCCAGAGCTGCATGACCTTGAAGGCGATGGGCGGGATGATCAGGGTCGCCGCGATCAGGATCAGCCCCGCGACGGTGCGAAGCGCCCCGCTGCCAAGGTGCTCGGCCGTCAGGAACAGAACGCCCGCGAAGGCCGCGAGCGGGAAGGTGAAGGCCGACCAGAAGCCCGAGAAGCCCGCCTCGGTCAGCCAGCGCGCGCGGAGGACCAGGACGATGAAGAGGAGCGAGGCGAAGACGGCCATCGCCGTGCCAAGGGCGCCGTGGCCAAGGAGATGCGCGGCGGTTCCGATGAGCGCAGCAGGCGCAAGATGGACCGCCTGGAGCGGGCGGAGAGGCGCGGGCGCGGTCCCGGCAAGAAGCGGACGAAGCCCCGCCGCCCAGAGCACCGCGGCGGCGGCGAGGCTGTACCACAGGAAGATCGTCGCGAGGAGCGTCATGCCGAGCGGCACGGCCGCGAGGGGCGCCACGATGAAGCCCACGAAGGTCAGGTGCATGACCGGCGTGACCTGTCGCGCTTCGGGCGGACCCGAAAGGAAGATCCGCGCTGCCGCCGTCGCGGCCAGCGCATGGAGCACGACGCCCCCGGCGAGGAGCCAGGCGGCGAGGCGGGGCGCGTAGGGGACGAGCGCCGCCGCCAGCATCATCATCGACATGGTCAGCGCCGCGAGCCCCGCCCTGCCCGGCAGGGTCCGGAAATCTTCCGAGATCACCCGCGGGCGGTGCATCACCTTCACCCCGTAAGCCAGCACCGCGAAGACAAAAAGAAGCGTCACGGCGCCGATATAGCCCTCGACCGGCGCCTCCCCCAGCCCGAAGGCCCCCTGCCCGCGCCGCCAGCCGATCCCGAGGCCGAGAAGGCCGAGGATCGGCGGGAAGATCGCGGGCGGCGTGCGGCGGAAAAGGCCCGGGCGCGGCTCTGGGCTCAGCCGCGGCGGCGGAACGGTGCGGGGCATGGGCCGTCTCTCCATCTGTGCCGACTTCGTGATGCGGCCACGGGGCTCAGATCCCCGCCTTCGCGATGTCGCGCAGCGTCCAGGCCAGGCATCGGACGTCGCTCGCCGTCGCGATGAACTGCACGCCCGCCTCGGCCCAGCGGGCCGCCTCGCCGGGGCCGAAGGCGATGATGCCGGGCGCCTTGCCGGCCGCGCGGATGCGCGAGACGGCGTGGAGGATCGCCTCGACCACCTCCGGTGCGCCCGGGTTGCCGAGATGGCCCATGTCGGCCGACAGGTCCGAGGGGCCGATGAAGACGCAGTCGACGCCCTCGGTCCGCGCGATGTCGTCGATGTTCTCGACGGCCCTGCGGCTTTCGGCCTGGAGCATCAGGCAGATCTGGTCGTTGGCGGTCGGCTGGTAGTCGGCCACGGCGCCGTAGCCCGAGGCGCGCGCGAAGCCCGCGCCCACGCCCCGCACGCCGTCGGGCGGATAGCGCACGGCGCGGACCATGGCGCGGGCCTCCTCCCCCGTCTCGATCATCGGCACGAGAAGCGACTGCGCGCCGAGGTCGAGCATGCGTTTCAGGATCCAGGCCTCGCCGAAGGGCACGCGCACGGCAACCGAACTGGCCGAGCCGTTCAGCGCCATCAGCTGCGCGCGGATCGAGGCGACGTCGTTCGGCCCATGCTCGCCGTCGATGAGGCACCAGTCGAAGCCCGCGCCGCCCGCGATCTCGGCCGAGGCCGGCGTCGCCATGCTGAGCCAGCAGCCGAGCTGCACCTCGCCGCGCGCGAGCGCCGCCTTCAGCCTGTTCATTGGTGCCGGCATCCGCGTCCCTCCCCCGTGCTCCGCCATCTTCCCGCGGACGTTAGCCGAGGCCCCGGGCAGGGACCAGAGGCGCTCTGCGGCAGGTCCCCGCCCGAGGCGCGACAGCCCCTTGCGGCGGCGGTCTCGGTGGCCCATGTCCTGCCCATCGCCGGACGCCCGGCGGCGCCCCGCGCGGCCCCCTCGCGCCCGGACACCGGCCATGGAGACGACCAGCCCCCCTGTCCTCACGCTGCCGGCCGCCGACGAGGCGCCCCGGCTGTCACAGGTCTTCGCGGCGCTGGCGGCCGAGGACCGCGATCGGGTGTCGATCCGCGACGTCGTCGAGGCGCTGGGCGACCGCAGCTTCGCGCCGGTGATGATCCTTCTCGCCGTGCCGAACGCGATTCCCTTCATCCCCGGCTCTTCCACCGTCCTTGGCCTTCTCCTCGCGCTCATCGCGCTCCAGCTCCTGATCGGGCGGCGGCGGGTCTGGCTGCCCGAGCGGCTCAACCGCTGGTCCTTCGACCGCGACGGCTTCGGGCGGGTCGTGGGCAAGGCCACGCCCTGGCTCGCGCGGTTGGAGCGCATGGCGCGGCCGCGCTACTGGCCTTCGACCTATCGTCTGGCCGAACGGATTGCCGGCGCGGTCGCCATCGTGCTGTCGCTCATGATCATGCTGCCCATCCCGCTCGCCAACGGTCCGCCGGCCATCGCCATCTGCCTTCTCGCGCTCGGGATCAGCGAACGCGACGGGCTGTGGCTCGGCGCGGGGATCGTCGTGGGCTGCCTTGCCGCGGGCCTCGTCGCGGGCCTGTTTCTTGCGGGCTTCGCCGCCGCCGCGAGCTTCTGGTGACCGCTCAGCGGTAGAGAAGCGACACGCCGTTGCGGAAGACGTGGACCTTGTGCGGATCGGCCTTCAGCCGCACTGTCCGCCCCCGAACGTCGGCATGGATGCCGTGGAGCTTGGCCAGCACCGGCGGATGCCCGCGCTCGGCCTCGAAGTAGAGCAGCGTCACTTCGCCCAGGGCCTCGACGTAGTCCACGCGCCCGTCGCAGGCATGGTCCGGGCCGTCCGTCTCGACGAAGTCCTCGGGCCGGATCCCCACGTTCACGGTCGCGCCCATGTCCGAAGGCTGGGTCGGCACCGCCGAGACGACCGTCCCTTCCCCGGCGAGCCGGACGGTCGTCTGCGCGCCCGTCCCCACGACTTCGCCCGGAAGAAGGTTCATCGACGGCGAGCCGATGAACTGCGCCACGAATTCGCTGTTCGGCCGGGTGTAGAGCTCGAGCGGCGTGCCCACCTGCGCGATCCCCTTGTTCGCCAGCACCACGATCCGCGTGGCCAGCGTCATCGCCTCGACCTGGTCGTGGGTGACGTAGACCATGGTCGAGGTCGGCATCTGCTCCTTCAGCTGCGCGATCTCGATCCGGGTCGCCACGCGCAGGGCGGCGTCGAGGTTCGAGAGCGGCTCGTCGAAAAGATAGACCTTGGGGTCGCGCACGATCGACCGCCCGATGGCGACCCGCTGCCGCTGCCCGCCCGACAGCGCCTTGGGCAGACGGTCGAGATAGGGCGTGAGCTGCAGCTTCTCGGCCGCCGCATGCACGGCCTCCTTGATCTCGGCCTCGGACTTCTTGGCGATGCGCAGCGCGAAGGCCATGTTGTCGTAGACCGTCATGTGCGGATAGAGCGCGTAGGACTGGAACACCATGGCGATGCCGCGCTGCGAGGGGGGCACGTCGTTCACCACCCGGCCGTCGATCTCGAGCGTGCCGCTCGTGATGCGCTCGAGCCCCGCGATCATCCGCAGGAGCGTCGACTTTCCGCAGCCGGAAGGGCCGACGAAGACCACGAGCTCGCCTTCCTGGATGTCGAGGTTGATGTCCTTCAGCACCTCGACCGTGCCGCCGTAGGCCTTGCCCACGTCCTTCAGCTTCAGTCCGGCCATGTGTCCTCCCTCCGATCTCTGCCCCTCATGCCGCCGCTTCCAGCCCGAAGAAGGCCTGGAACGGCGGCAGGGCTATTCCCTCGTTCGTCACCCGCGCCTCGAAGGGCGCGCCCATGTCCTGCCGCCAGTCGCCCTCGGGCGGCACGACGACCTGCGGCGCGTCGGACAGGTTGAACGCGCAATAAAGCCGGGTGGAGCCGTCGGTGCGGATGAAGGACAGGTGGTTCTCCCGTGCCGCCACGATCTCGAGCGTACCCTTGGCGAGCACCGGATGCGCCTTCCGGAAGGCGATCATCCCGCGATAGTGGTGCAGGGTCGAGCCCGGGTCGTCCTCCTGCGCGCCCACGGCGCGGTGCAGGTGCTCCATCGCCACCGGCAGCCAGGGCCGGCCGTCTGTAAAGCCCCCGTACTGGTTGTCGCGCGTCCAGGGCATCGGCGTGCGGCAGCCGTCGCGGCCCCGGAACTTGGGCCAGAACCGCTTGCCGTAGGGGTCCTGAAGCTCCTCGAAGGCGACATAGGCCTCGTTGAGCCCCAGTTCCTCGCCCTGGTAGAGGCAGACGGTGCCCCGGATCGACAGGAGAAGCCCCGCATAGACGCGCTTGGCCGCCTCGTCGAGGTTCCAGCGCGACGGGTGGCGCACCACGTCGTGGTTCGAGAACGCCCAGCAGGCCCAGCCGTCCGCGAGCGTCCGGTTCGCCTTGTCGAGCACCGAGGCGATGAAGCTGCCCGTGGGCGGGTGGTTCGACAGGAAGTCGAAATCGTAGCACATGTGCAGCTTGTCGCCGCCCGAGGTGTATTCCGCCTGGATCTCGGCGCCGCGCTGGCTTTCGCCCACCTCGCCCACCGAGGTGATCGCGGGGTAGTCGTCCATCACAGCGCGCAGACGCGCGAGGAAGCCCAGGTTCTCGGGGCGGTTCTTGTCGTAGAGGTGGTTCTGGAAGTTGTAGGGGTTGACCGCCGGGGCGGTCTTGTCGTTCCAGGCGCCCGCGTCGAGGGGCGGGTTGTCGCGCAGCTCCTGATCGTGGAAGTAGAAGTTGACGGTGTCGAGCCGGAACCCGTCCACCCCCCGGTCGAGCCAGAAGCGCGCCACGTCCAGCAACTCGTCCTGGACGGCCGGGTTGTGCAGGTTGAGGTCGGGCTGCTCGATCAGGAAGTTGTGCAGGTAGTACTGCATCCTTTCCCCGTCCCATTCCCAGGCCGAACCGCCGAAGATCGACAGCCAGTTGTTGGGCGGCGTCCCGTCGGGCTTGGCGTTGGCCCAGACATACCAGTCGGCCTTGGCGTTCTCGCGCGAGGACCGGCTTTCGGTGAACCAGGGGTGCAGTTCCGAGGTATGCGAGATCACGAGGTCGATCAGGACCTTGATCCCCAGCTCGTGCGCGCGCTGCACGAGCGCGTCGAAATCGCCGAGCGAGCCGAAGATCGGGTCGATGTCGCGGTAGTCCGAGACGTCGTAACCGAAGTCGAGCATCGGCGAGCGGAAGAACGGCGAGATCCAGATCGCGTCCACGCCAAGCGCCGCGACATGCGGCAGGCGGTGGATGATGCCGGCGAGGTCGCCCACGCCGTCGCCGTTCGAATCCTGGTACGAGCGCGGGTAGATCTGGTAGATCACCGCGCCGCGCCACCAGTCCGGGTCCACCGGGCCCGAGGGTCTCGTCTCGACGATGGGATCGAGGAGGTTCATGGATGTCCCGCCAGGTTGAGCGCTACTTGACCGAGCCTGCGAGGAGGCCGCGCACAAGATACTTCTGCATCGAGAAGAACACCACGAGCGGCACCGCGATCGACACGAAGGCCGCGGTGGCGAGGATCTCCCAGTTGCCGCCGCGGGTGCCCAGAAGCTCGACGATCTGGTTCGTCATCACCGTCGTCTGCCCCGTCGCGTCGATCAGGAAGACCTTGGCCACGAGGAGGTCGTTCCAGGTCCAGAGGAACTGGAAGATCGCGAAGGAGGCGAGCGCCGGGAAGCTGAGCGGCAGGACGATCTTGGTGAAGATCTGGAAATCGGTGGCCCCGTCGACCTTCGCGTTCTCGATGATGTCGCGCGGCAGGCCGACCATGTAGTTCCTCAGGAGATAGATCGCGAGCGGCAGGCCGAAGCCGGTATGGGCGAGCCAGACGCCCAGGTAGCCCTTGCCGATCCCGATGCCGAGGTGCAGCCGCAAAAGCGGGATCAGCGCCAGCTGCAGCGGCACCACGAGAAGCGCGACCACGAAGGCGATCAGGAGCGCGCGGCCGGGGAAATCCATCCAGGCCAGCGCATAGGCCGCGAACGCCGCGATCAGGATCGGGATGACGGTGGCGGGGATCGTCACCGTCATCGTGTTGAAGAAGGCCTTGGCCATGTTGTCCTGGCCGGTCCCGCTGAACAGGATCGTCCTGTAGTTCTCGGTCGAGAACTCGGGCGTCGTTTCGGCGGTGACGAAGACGCGCTGGCCCCGGCCCGACGGCTCCTCGACGCTCGTGAAGCGGTAGGTGCCGTCCTGGTTCAGGACGAAGGTCTCGCCCTCGCCCGGTTCGGCCACCTCGCCCGGCGCGAAGGCGTCGACCGCGCGGGACGACGTGCCGAAGGACCGGATCGTGGACCCCTCGGGCAGCCCGCCCTCATCCTCAATGAAGTTGCCCTCGATCACCCAGAGGCCGTCCTGCTGCACGGCCGCCTCGGGGCCGGCGGTGCGGACCTGAAGCGTCTGTTCGGCCGGGAACAGCGAGGCCCACCAGCCCGAGGACGAGATCTGGTCGGCCGTCCGGAAGGACGACACGAGAAGCCCGACCGTCGGGAACAGCCACAGCACGACGAGAAGCGCGACCGAGATGTGGACCGCCCAGGTCAGGCCCGACTTGGTGCCGGCGATGTTGTCCATCAGCGCATCTCCTTGCGGGCGTTGTAGACGTTCCAGATCAGGATGGGCGAGACGAGAAGCATGATGACGATGGCGCTGGCCGATCCGACGCCCCAGTCGTTCGCCACGAAAAGCTGGCTGTACATGTAGTTCGCGAGAATCTGCGTGCCCCACTGGCCGTTCGTCATCGCGAAGACGATGTCGAAGACCTTGAGCACGACGAGCGTGATCGTGGTCCAGACGACGACGATGGTGGGCATGATCTGCGGCACCTTGATCTTGAAGAAGATCTGCAGCGGGTTGGCGCCGTCGACGATGGCGGCCTCGACCGTTTCCTCGGGGATGCCGCGGATCGCGGCCGACAGGATCACCATGGCAAAACCGGTTTGGATCCAGATCAGCACGACCATCAGGAAGAAGTTGTTCCAGAACGGGACCGTCAGCCACTGTTGCGGCACGCCGTAGGGAAAATCGGTTGCGAAGAGCCCGACGATCGACCTCAGCGACAGGAAGACGAGCCAGGCGGCGCCGAGCCCCGCGAGCCCCCGCAGCGGCAGCTGCCAGGCCGCGCCGGTCCGCTCTGCCCCCCAGAGGGGCTT
>DAINOF010000142.1:0-7485 GCA_036735505.1 Paracoccaceae bacterium | reverse complement strand
GCCGACCGCGACTGGCTGCTCCTGGGCGACGTCACGGCGACGCTCGCGAGCGATGACTTCGCGCCGCTCGTCGCGCGGGGCTTCACGCCACTGTCGGCGGCCGACCCCGCGAGCGGCGCCTTCACCTACCTCAAGTCCCCGCAGCGGAGCCTCATCGACAACATCTTCGTCTCCGAGAACCTGTCGGGCGACATCGCCCAAGACCAGTTCTTCGTCGTGCCGACCGACCGGTCCGTCGGCCGCTTCGTGGGCGAGGTGACCGAGCACCGTCCGATCGCGCTGCGCCTCGCGCTCGCCGACCTGCCCGCCGCGGCACCGGGCGAGTCCGTCCCGAGGGCGGCGCCCGCCGACGAGGACGCGGCCTTTACGGCGCTTCTGGCCGCCGCGGGTCTGGGCGCAGCGCCGGCGCCAGTCCGCGCACCGGCCGGGGACTGGGTGACGGCGGGCCTCACGAAGGCGGAGTTCCTGGAGGCCAACGGACCGCGGCTCGCGCGCGAGATCGCCCGGGTCAACGCCGCGAACGGCACGGCGGAAGCCGCGCTGCGCCTGACCGCAGAGGATGTGGCCGCCGTCCTTATGGCCGAGGCAGGGATCGGCGCGTCGGGCCGGCTCGACCCAGGCTTCGTCCATTCGAACGGCGAGCACGGGCTTCTGCCCCTGCCCGACAACATCGCCTTCTGGATCGGTCCGGGCGCGCCTGCCCATGACGCGCCGATGCCGGTCGAGGCCAATGTCCGGGCCTACCTCGCCTATCTCGCGGCGTTGAAGACGAAGCCGGTCAAGCGGGACGGCGGGCGGACGCTCTATCCCGACCTCTTCCGCGAGCCCGGCATCGCCGACCGGCCCGACCGGGGCGCGAAGCTGCTCGCGGGCGTCGTGCACGGCTATTTCTGGAGCGGCAACTATGCCGGCGGCGCGGTGCCCCTGGAGCATCTGATCGAGGGCTTCCGGATGGACGTGGCGCTGGGGCCCCTTCTCGCCCGGACGGGCTATGTGCACGCGGGCAAGCCGCTTCTCGACGGGCGGCAGCGGAACCTCGAGGCAGGCCTGGCGCTGGCCTCCGCGCTCGCCTGAGGCGCGGGGGACTGAACACCTAGGGCCGGCTCTCCCGCGCGGCGGGCAGCCAGATACCCCTGCCTGAGGCTTTAGCCTGCTCGAAAAGCCAATGTGCGATGGCCACGTCCTGCGACACGAGTCCCGTGGTATGGACGAGGATCCGCTCGTCGGCCCGCTCTCGGCCCGACTTGGCGCCGGATACCACCTCCGAGATCTCGGCATGGAGAGCTTCACGGTCGAACAGGCCGGTGTCGACCATCTTCCTGAAGTAGTGGTTTTTCATGTTCAGGTCCCAGTCATCGACGATGACCTTGTCCATTCGTGCGAACCCGGAGAGTTCGAACTGCTGGCGGGCGAGCGAGATTACGAGCGCACCGGGCTTCACCCATTCCTCGTAGATCATCACGTCCGCCGACGTCGTGCCTCCCACCGCGATGTCCGCGCCGCGGACGGCCTCTTCGTTCGACTCGACAGGCCGCACATTCATCCCGAGCTTGTCGCTCCATTTCCGGGCGAAGGCCTCGCGGGATTCAGCGCGACGCGACGTGACCCGGACCTCATCGAACCGGTAGAGCGTGGCGAGGCACTCGAGCACACCCGCGCACATGGTCCCCGCGCCGACAAGGCCCAGCACCTTCGGTTCGGCGGGAGCGACCCACTTGCTGGGCACCACCGCCGCGGCTGCGCTGCGCCAGGCATAGCTCAGATGCTCGTCCACCATCGCGAGCGCATGGCCAGTCCGGGGATCGGTCAGCACGACGTAGCGGGCGCAATCGAGGGTGCCGACCGTGTTCCTGTCACCATCGTCGTAGTAGTTGTAGAGGCGCACCCCGGTCACCGGCACGTCCCTCAGGAGTACGCTCTTGACGTGCCAGTGGTTGTGGAACTCGGCGTCGTCGAGTTTGAACGACGGCATCACGGGGGGAAAAACGCTCCCCCGTGCATGCATGAGGAACACCTCCTCGCAGAGACGCATCGTCTGCTCCACGGTCAGCAGCGCGAGAGCGTCAGCGTGAGAGACGTAGAGCACGTCCGGGTGATCGGCCTCCAGCATGGCGGATGTGTCGATCTGCCGGGGCGGGCCGCTCCGCAGCTCCCGCATGCGGCGACTGCCTCCCCACCCCGATGGCCGGTCCGCGATCCTGAAAGTACCCGTACGTGCTGGCGTTCGCAGCGACCGTGCCGCAGACGGTGCGGACGGGGCCGGGGAATTCGCAGAGAATGGCGCAACATGGCGAACGCACTCACTTGTGCGCGTGGTATTTCGGGCCATCCAAGGAGGCGGGCGACACGGCGCGCATGGTCCGTGACGCGGGGATGCCGGTGACCGCCGTCCGTCCCGCGGGATGCGATGCCGCGCGCCTCCGCCTCGCCAGGGGGCTGCTCACCGTCTTCGACGAGCAGCTGGCGAGAGCCACCTCCCAGCGACACGCCGACATCGGCGAGACGCTCGACCTTCTTGCCGTCGAGGTCTTTCGGATGGTCCTCGACGCGCCATGCGGCTGCTCGCTCCCCCTCGCGCGGAGGCAGCCGGTCAATCAGGCCGGGCCGCCCGATCCCTGAACCCGGTCCCGGGGCCTCGTCGCGGCCGGGCATCCGATCGGATCGGGGCTGAACCGGAAGTGCTTGCGGCGCAGGTCCTCGCGCCCGTAATCTCGGCATCGATCCCTCCCCGGTGAGTGTGCGCAGCCTTGACCAGTCCTCATGCATCAGGCGGCGCGGGAGACGACCGAGCCTTTCCGTCGCCGGCAGAGGCGGATGCGGAAGTGGGCAGGCTTCTCGACGCCGGATTGATGGCACCCGGCGGCCGCACCCACATTCTGCTCGTCTACCTGATCGACCATGCGCGGCGCTTCGGCGAGCAGGCGCCCGTTAAGGCGATGTCGATCGCGCTCGACGTTCTGGGCCGCGACGAGAGTTTCGATCCTTCGGTCGACAGCATCGTGCGCGTCGAGGTCGGCCGCCTGCGCAAGCTGCTCGACCTCTACTATTCGGGGCAGGGAACGCAGAATCCGCTGCACTTCAGCATCCCCCGAGGTCAGACGCGGCTGGAAGCGCTTTGGCCGGAGGCGCTCCCGGCGCGGCGCGGACAGCAGGCGCCGCTGCGAGAGCATCGCCTCTCGATCGCGGCTCTTGCGGCTCTGGCCCTCCTGATCCTGGGCCTCGGGGCTCTGGTCGCGGTCATGGTCACGCGGCAAGCCGCAACCGCCCAGGTCCCGCGAATCGTGGTCGAGGCGACCGAGGTGAGTGCGGCCAACGCCGCGCTCGAAACGCGCGCGCGCGGCGTTTCGAACCAGCTGATTTCCGACCTGTCGAACTTCAGGGCGTTTCGCGTGGTGCCGGGGGAACTCCTGGCACGGCCCGCGCTCGCGCCCGGGGACTTCCTGCTCCGAAGCAGCGTCACGGGAACGTATCCGCGCATGTCGCTGACGATCACGCTCCTGCGGGGCGCGGACATGTCGGTGGCGTGGTCCGGTCGGCGGACGCTCGATCTCTCCCGCGACGGCCCCGACGAATTCGCCAGGATGATGCGCGAGCTTGTCCAGCGGATCTGCGGCCCGCAGGGCGTCTGCGAGGCGGATACCCTTGGCCGCCTGTCCGAGCTCGAAGGCGCCTGGGGGCTTCGGCCGCCCCGGCAGTTCGACTGCATCCTGCGGTTTCACGGCTTCGACCGGAGCAAGGACCCTCGTGCCCGCGCAAGCGTCGAGGCCTGCCTGAGCGGGCTGGTGCAGCAGGAGGTGACGGATGCGGCGATCTGGGCGGCGCAGGCGTTCATGCTGATGCTCGCATGGTCCGAGGACGATGCGGGAACCGACGATCTGCGCCTTGCGGAAGCCCTCAGGACCGCCGCGCGCGCCATCTCCATCGATCCGACCGGAGCAGACGGGCATGAAGTGCTGGGCTCGATCCTGACGGTCCAGCGGCGCTTCTCCGAAGCGCGGGCCGCGCTGGAGCGGGCGGCGGAGCTCAACCCCTCGAGCCCCGAGGTTGTCGTGAAGCTGGCCTGGATCGACTGCCTCGAGCGCGACTGGGACCTTTGCGCGACGCGCATCGCCGAGCAGGTCGGCACGTTCGTCTCGGTTCCCGGATGGTACAGGATCCCGCTGGCGATGCGCGCGGTCCATGATGAGGATGCCGTGGCGCTCCGGGTTCAGGGTGACCTGATCGCGGCATCCGGCGACCCCCGCGGCCTGATCTTCTCCCTTGCAGCGGGGCATATGGAGGGCGACCTGCCGCTCCTCGAGGCCACCCGCATGGCCATCGACGAAAGCGGATCGAGCGAGACGTCGCTGCTTCGGCAGATCGAGCGGATGTATCCCGATCCCGAGCTTTCCGCCCGCCTGTCCGCACTGCTGAAGGCTCCGCGGCTGTAGGACCGCACGCGCCGGAGCGCGCGGTTTGCGCCTCCTCGGCCCCTCCGCCGGGCCGGGCGACTGCCCGATCGAGTCGCCGGGCCGCCTGACGCAAGGCCAACCGTGCCGCCGTTCTCGCCGAGTGGCGCGGTCACTGCACGGCATAAAGGACAGCCCAACTGCCCTTGCCGAGGCGGGTTCGAGTTCGTCTGACACCACCGCCAGCCCCTCCGCCCTGGGCGGCTGGGACTGCATCGGCAAGTTCGTCATCTCCTCGTTGCCAGGCGTTCTGACTGTTCTGAGTGCCCCTTCGGCGTCGGCCTGCATGATTTCAGACACCGACGGCCTGTCCATCCTTGCGTGGGTCCGCCCCCCCGCAGTAGCCTCCGCCTTCAAGCCGCTTGATGATCTGGGCGCCGCCGAAGCCGAAGACCTCCTCCGGCGGCTCGCGGACGATCCTGTGGCCCATGGCTTTCAGGGTTTCCTCTGCCTCGGCGGTGATGCCGTCCTCGAGGGCCGTCGTGTTGCCTTCGACGAAGCGCCAGCGCGGCGCGTCCGCGGCAGTCTGCGGGTCCTGCCCCCAGACCTGAAGCCGCAGGAAGAGCTGGACGTGTCCCTGCGCCTGCATCGGGCCACCCATGATCCCGAAGGCGGTATCGTCCCGGCCGTCGCGGGAGATGAAGCCGGGAATGATCGTGTGAAGCGGGCGCTTGCCCCCGCCCACCTGGTTCGGGTGGCCCTCTTCGAGCGTGAAGCCGAAGCCGCGGTTCTGAAGGCTGATCCCGGTGCCGGGGACCACGATCCCGGACCCGAAGCCCGAGTAGTTCGACTGGATGTAGGACACCATCATTCCGCGGCTGTCGCCCGCGGACAGACAGACCGTGCCGCCATGAACCGGCGCACCGGCACCGAAGATCTGGGCGCGGCGCCGATCGATCAGGCGCGCGCGCGCCTCGAGATAGCCGCCGTCCAGCAGGTCGCGCGCCGTCATCTCCATGTGCGCGGGATCTGCGACATGCCGATGAAGGTCGGCAAGGGCGAGCTTCATGGCCTCGATCTGAAGGTGAATGGCCTCCGCGCCGTCGGGGTCGAGTTCCTCGATCCCCAGACCACGCAGCAGGCCGAGCGCCATGAGCGCGGCGATCCCCTGCCCATTCGGCGGGATCTCGTGCAGGGCAGAGTCTGCGAAGGACTGCCCTATCGTGCCGCACCAGTCGTTGCGGTGGGCGGCAAGGTCCCCGACCGTCAGGCATGCCCCGTGCTCGACCGCGAAGGCCGCGATCCGCTCGGCAAGCTCGCCTTCGTAGAAGGACCGACCCTCGGTTTCGGCGATCAATCGGAGCGACCTCGCCAACGGCGCGTTCACGAACCTTTCGCCGGGTCTGGGGGCGCGCCCGCCGGGCATGAAGGCTTCGGCGAAGCCCGGAAGATCCTCAAGAGTCGCCGCGCCCCGCCGCCAGAGTTCGCCGATCATCGGGGTCACGACGAAGCCCTCCTCGGCATGGCCAATCGCGGGTCCGAAGAGGTCCGCGAAGGGCAGCGCGCCGAAGCGCTTCGAAAGGTCGACCCAGCCCGCGACTGCGCCGGGAACGGTCACGCTTTCGAAACCGCGCTCGGGCATGGACCTGCGGCCCGCGAAACGCTCGGGCGACCAGCCCGCTGGCGAGCGCCCCGAGGCGTTCAGCCCGTGAAGCGCGGTTCCGTCCGAAACAATGCAGAATCCATCCGAGCCGAGCCCGTTTCCCGTCGGCTCGACCACCGTGAGCGTGATCGCGGCGGCGAGCGCGGCGTCGACCGCGTTGCCGCCCCGTTCGATCATGCGGAGCCCGGCCTGCGAGGCGAGAGGGTGCGAGGTCGAGATGACGTTGTCCGCCATCACCGGCGATCGGCGCGATGCGTATCTGTTGAGCAGAACCTGCACCGGTTGTCCTCCGTTGCCTTGTTCAAAGGCTTATAATCGATTATTTGCCAGTACAATCGATTATCTTGATTGACGTCCTTTTCATCGTCTGGTGACGTCGAGCGATGGGAAAACCCGCCATGGGCAAGCAGGTGAGCGAAACGATCACCGGACAGATCTTCGAGGCGCTGAAGACCGACGTGCTCGTCGGCCGAGTCGCACCGAACGAGCGGCTTCAGGTCGACGCGCTGCGCGAGAAGTACGATGTGAGCCTGAGCCCCGTCCGAGAGGCGTTGCAGAGGCTTGCGGCGACCGGCCTCGTCGTGGCGTCCGAGCGTCGCGGCTTCCGGGTGGCCGGACTGTCGCGCGCCGACCTTGCCGATCTCGGACGGACGCGCCGGCACATCGAACGCACCGCCGTCTCCGAGGCAATGCGCCTTGGCGACTACGAATGGGAAGCGGACGTCGCGCGCGCGATCCACGCCCTTTCGAAGGCGACCCGCGTCACCGAGGGCCGAATGGAATACAGCCCCGAGTGGGAACGGCGCCACCGCGACTTCCACCTCTCGATGGTGAGGGGCTGCGGCAGTCCGCGGCTGATCCAGATCTGGAGCGGCCTGTTCGATCAGGGCGTTCGCTACCGCCGCATCGCCCAGATGCTCGACCTCTATCACGGTGATACGCCGTCCGAGCACGTCGAACTGTCCCAGATGGTGATCGCGCGGGACCCGCGCGCCCTGGAACGGATCGAAAGCCACGTCGGCGTCTGCGCCCGCCTGATCGCCGAGACGCTCGACGACGATCTGCTCAGATGCGCTGAGGGGATCGCGAAGAAACTGGCGGACGAAGAGCAGTCGTCCCGAGACGGCGAGAACCAGGCGGCGCGGAAGCGGGACGGATCAGGCGAAGCGCTCGCGCTGCCGGAGCAGCAGGAGAGGTTGCATGATTAAGGTCATGACGCTCGAAGACGGCGAAACCGTGCCGCTCGACAGTGGTCGCGGCGAAAAGATACGGCTCGTCGACGGCCGTCTCGGAACCGACGCGATCGATCTGCACCACAACACGCTCTTCCCCGGCGGCCCGTCCGGCCGCTACCACCGCCACAGCAAGGCCGACAACGTCTACATCGTCACGGGCGGGGTCGGACAGCTGGTCGCGGACGGCGTGACCTACAGC
>DAINOF010000141.1:0-7638 GCA_036735505.1 Paracoccaceae bacterium | reverse complement strand
CCGGACGCGCGGCGAGACGGTCGAGGAATACGCCGCCGCCGCGGCGGTCATGCGCGCGAAATGCCGCCGCGTGCGCGCACCCGAGGGCGCCATGGACATCGTCGGCACGGGCGGCGACGGCAAGGGCACGCTCAACATCTCGACCGCCACGGCCTTCGTCGTGGCAGGGGCGGGCGTGCCGGTGGCCAAGCATGGCAACCGCAACCTGTCGTCGAAGTCCGGCGCGGCGGACGCGCTCGCGCAGATGGGTGTCAACGTGATGGTCGGCCCCGAGGTGGTCGAGCGCGCGCTGGCCGAGATCGGCATCGGCTTCATGATGGCGCCCATGCACCACCCGGCCACGGCCCATGTGATGCCCGCCCGGGCCGAGCTTGGCACGCGCACGATCTTCAACATCCTCGGGCCCCTGACGAACCCCGCGGGCGTCACGCGGCAGCTGACCGGCGCCTTCTCGCGCGCGATGATCCGCCCGATGGCCGAGACGCTGAAGGCGCTGGGGTCCGAGCGCGCCTGGCTCGTCCACGGGGCGGACGGCACCGACGAGATCTCGATCGCGGGGCTCACCCATGTGGCCCGGCTCGAGGACGGGGCTGTCTCCGAGGGCGAAATCCACCCCGAGGAGGCCGGCCTGCCCGTGCATCCCTTCGAGGCGATCGCTGGCGGCACGCCCGAGGAGAACGGGCGCGCCTTCCGCGCGCTCCTGGCCGCAGAGCCGTCCGCCTACCGCGACGCGGTGCTTCTGAACGCCGCCGCGGCGCTCGTGATCGCCGGACGGGCGGCGCGGCTTGCCGACGGTGTCGAGATCGCCCGGGACAGCCTCGACTCCGGCCGGGCGCGCGAGAAGGTGGACGGCCTCGCGCGCGTCACGGGCGCCGCCTGACCTGACGCGGCCCCGCCTGATGCGGTCGGGACGGTGCCGGACCGGGCGCCCTGCCATCGGCTTCACCTGGAAGGAAATACTCCGGGGGGCCGCGAAGCGGCGGGGGCAGCGCCCCCTCGCCCTTCACGCCCTATCGCCGCCGCCACCGCTGGAACAGCTTCCAGATCGCGAACCACTTGATCAACTTGCGCATGTGTCGGGTCCTCATGCCCCCCAACGCGGGCCGGGGCGATCCCGTTTCCCTCGATCACTCGCCGGTCATCCAGGTCCCCTCGGGGAAGAAGGCGTGGAAGGCGAAGGCGAAGAGGACGTCGTGGGGCAGATCGCGCCCCGCTTCGTCGCGGACCCGGATCGTGCCGACCTCGCGGCTCTCGCCGATGACCGCGCCGTCGAGCGCCGAGGCCTGCCCCTCGGACCAGGAGAGGGTCACGCCCGCCTCGGCGATCGCCCCCGCCTCGCGCACCCGCTCGACCGGCCACGCACGGTCGCCGACGCGCACCACGCGAGCGAGCGCGGGAATGCCGTGGGGCGGCGGCTCGCCGTCGTAGAGGAAGGGCCGCTCGGAGGTGTCGTAGCCCACGTAGGGATTGCGGCCGTAGCTTCGGGGCCAGTCGGGCTCGTCCATCACCAGTCCTTGTGGGTTGCGCGCGCGGAACTCGCCCCAACCCTCCATCCAGGTGGGCAGCTGCACGAGCTCCACCCCCGTCATCTCTCCCACGATCCCCTCGCCCACCGCCTGCTGCCACCAGCTTTCGGTCTCGCGGTCGTACATCACCATGTCCGAATTCCTAAGCTTTCCCGAGACGCCGAAGGTCAGCACCCGGCCCGCCACGCGGCGGTCGAAGGTGGGGCCCGAGTTGCACAGCGGGCAGAAGGTGACGGCCACGGGGACGCCTGCGATCTCGTCGTTCACGATCTCGTGCCAGGTGAGGTAGCGGATCGGATAGGCGCGGGGCTCGGCACCCTCGATCTCGACCGCGATCACCGGCTCGCGGTCCGACAGGCGCGTCTCGCGGGCCACCGGCAGGAAGGAAGGGTCCGAGAGCGCGGGGATGCCGTCGCGCGGCGGCCCGCCCGAGACGATCTCGGACCAGTCCGCGATGCTCGTGGTCGCGAAGTCGGTCAGGGGGAACTCGCCCCGCCACCGGTCGGGCGTGGCGGCGGCTGGGCCTGCCGCGGCGAGCGACAGGAGAAGGGCGAGGAGGGGCGCGCGCATGGGGGGACTCCGGGATGTCTGCACGCGGCGAACTGTCTCAGCCTTGCGGTCCGCGCGTCGAGCCCCCCTCACGCGGGAGTGATGGGTCGAGAGCCTGCAACGGCCCGGGCGGTTGCGTCGCCGGGCGCAGGATCGACCGGCTCAGGGGTCGTTCGCGCCCGCGTGGGGTTGGGGGCGGGCCTGACCACTGTCACGGAAACGCCCCACACCTTGCGGTAGACTGAGGCAGTAACGGTGCGAAGGGTGCGTTCATTGGGGGCAACCGATTCTCATGTTGCCGCGCGGGCCGGTTCCTCGGGATCGGCCCGCTGCCGTTTGAGGTCGCAGACCTCTCAGTCGATGACCGTGACCGAGGTCATCACGTCGGGCTGACCGATCACCGCGCCGTTCTGCCCTTCGCCGCGCTTGATCGCGTCGACCACCTCAATCCCCTCGATCACGCGGCCGAAGACAGTGTAGCCGCCGTCGAGGTTCGGCGCCCGGTCGAACATGATGAAGAACTGCGAGTTGGCCGAATCGGGGCTCATCGCCCGCGCCATCCCCACGACGCCGCGCTCGTAGGGGATGTCCGAGAATTCGGCCGGGAGGTCGGGACGCGAGGACCCGCCGGTTCCCGCCCGGCGCATGTCCGAGCCGATCCGGCCGAACTCCACGTCGCCCGTCTGCGCCATGAAGCCCTCGATCACCCGGTGGAAGACGACGCCGTCATAGGCGCCCTCGCGGGCGAGCGCGGTGATCTGCGCGACATGCTGCGGTGCGACGTCGGGGAGGAGGTCGATGACCACGGTGCCACTGGCCTCGCCCGAGACCTCGATCACGAGGTTCGGGCCCGGCCCGTCCTCCTGCGCGAACGCGAGGCCGGGGACGAGAAGGGCTGCGAGAACGAGCTTACGCATCGGCGGCCACCTTCACGCTGAGCATCCGGTCGGGGTTCATCGGCGGCTCGCCGCGCATGATGGCGTCGACATGTTCCATCCCCGAGATCACACGGCCGTAGACCGTGTACTGCCCGTTCAGGAAGTGGTTGTCCTTGAAGTTGATGAAGAACTGGCTGTTGGCCGAGTTCGGGTTCGACGACCGCGCCGCGCCGAGCGTGCCGCGGTCGTGGGGCAGCTTCGAGAACTCGGCCGGCAGGTCGGGCAGGTCCGACCCGCCCGTGCCGGCGCGGCGGATGTTGAAATCGTTCCCGAAATTGCCGTGCTCGACGTCGCCAGTCTGGGCCATGAAGCCGTCGATCACGCGGTGGAACACCACGTTGTCATAGGCGCCCGCGCGGGCGAGTTCCTTCATGCGCTCGGTGTGTTTCGGCGCCACCTCCGCCAGAAGCTCGATGACGACGGTGCCGTCCTTCAGCTCCATCAGGATCGTGTTCTCGGGGTCCTTGATCTCGGCCATGGCCTGGCTCCTTCCTGTGCGTCCGTCCATCCCTAGAACGCGGGGGCGCCAAGGGAAAGCCCGAAGGGCCACGCGAGCATTGACCCGGCCCCCGGGATCGGGTGTTAACGCGAGGACACGGCAAGGGAGCCCGCCATGACCTGGAAGACGCTCGACGACATGGACCTGCGCGCCAAGCGGGTGCTGACCCGGGTCGACCTCAACGTGCCCGTCGAGGAGGGCCGCGTGACCGACGCGACGCGGATCGAGCGGATCGTGCCGACGATCGCGGACATCCTCGCGAAGGGCGGCTCGCCCGTGCTTCTGGCGCATTTCGGCCGGCCGAAGGGCAAGCCCGACCCCGCCTTCAGCCTGCGCATCGTGCAGCCCGCGCTGGAAGCGGCGCTGGGGCGGACGGTGGTCTTCGTGGAGCGGCCCGACCGGGGGGTCATCGACGCGCAGGCGGGCGACGCCGTGATCCTGGTGGAGAACACGCGCTTTTCGCCGATGGAAGAGAAGAACGACCCCGAGATGGCGCGGTTTCTCGCCTCGCTGGGCGATGTCTACGTGAACGACGCCTTCTCGGCCGCACATCGGGCGCATGCCTCGACCGAGGGCGTGGCGCATCTTCTGCCGTCCTGCGCGGGGCGGCTGATGGAGGCCGAGCTGCGCGCGCTCGAGACGGCGCTGACCACGCCCGAACGGCCGGTGGTGGCGGTGGTGGGGGGGGCCAAGGTGTCGACCAAGCTCGACCTTCTGGGCAACCTCCTGCGCAAGGTGAACGTGCTGGTGATCGGCGGGGGGATGGCGAACACCTTCCTCGCGGCGCAGGGGATCGACGTCGGGCGGTCGCTGGCCGAGCACGACATGGCGGCGACCGCGCGCGACATCCTTTCGCAGGCGGGCGAGGCCTCCTGCGAGATCATCCTGCCCTCGGACGTGGTCGTGGCGCACGAATTCAAGGCGGGGGCAGAGGCGCGGGTGGTGCCGGCCGACGAATGCCCGCGCGACGCGATGATCCTCGACGCCGGCCCCGACAGCGTGGCGCGGATCGTGAAGGCCTTCGAGAACGCCAGGACGCTCGTCTGGAACGGCCCGCTCGGCGCCTTCGAGATCGCGCCCTTCGACGCGGCCACGAACGCCGCCGCCACCCGTGCGGCGGAGCTGACCGCCGAGGGCCGGCTCGTGTCGGTCGCGGGCGGCGGCGACACGGTGGCGGCGCTGAACCGGGCGGGCGCGGCCGAGCGGTTCACCTATGTCTCGAGCGCGGGCGGCGCCTTCCTCGAATGGATGGAGGGCAAGACGCTTCCGGGGGTCGCTGCACTCGGTGCTTGATCGGCGGAGCGATGCGGGGTTCCCTGCAGCTGCCCCGACATTTTCCAGAGGTCCCCGCCATGCCCCGCCCGCCGCTCTTCGCCCTCGCGCTCGCTTTGCCCGCCGCCGCTCCCGCCCCCGCCGCGGGCGCCGAGCCGCCGGGCTTTCTCCAGTTCGTGCCGCTCATGACGCTCGCCTTCGTCCTGCCCGGCCTCGCGCCCGCGCCGGCCGCCGCCGCCGAGTCGCCGGGCTGGCTTGACCTCCTGTCGCCCGAGCGCTTCGTCCAGACGATGGCGCAGACCGGCATCATGGCGCTGAGAACGGTGGTGGACATCAAGTACGGCGCGTTGAGCGTCGACCTTCTGAACGGACGGGTCACGCTGACCGATCTCGAGATCTGGCCCCTGCCCGAGTGGGACCCGGACGCCGAGTGCCGCATCGCGGTCGACCGGCTGACGCTGCGCACGAACGCCTTCGACGAGCCCGAGCGGCTCCGGCTGCGGCTCGACGCCGCAGGGGCCACCGCGCCCGGGATCTGCCTGCCGCCCGATACGCGCTGGATGCTGGCGGCCGCGGGGCTCGAGGGGCTCGACGTGCCGGTGCTGGCCGTCGATGTCGACTACCGCGTGCCGGGCGCCGAGGCGGCGGTCTCGGCCCTTGCGACCGTCGAGGGCCTGGCCTCGGCGACGCTGACGGCCGATTTCTCCTACCTGTGGCTCGACGCCCGCGTGGACCCGGACGATCCCGAGCCGGTGGTCTTTCTCGACCACGCGCGGCTCGCGGTCGAGAACCTCGGCGGCTGGGCCGTGGCCGCGGCGCAGTTGCCGCCCCCCTTCACCGACCCCGCCACCGCGACGATGGTGGTGCCGGGGATGATCGGGCAGATGATCGGCGAGGCAAACCGCGAGGCCGACCCCGAGGCGGCGGGCGATCCGAGCGCGCTGTCGCCCGCGCAGCGCGCCTTCCTCGACAGCGTGGCCGAGACCTGGCCCGCCTTCCTCGCCGCGCCCGGCACGCTCGTTCTCGAGACGCAGGTGGCGGGCGGCGGCTACCTGGACCTCGTGGCCTTCGAGAGGGACCCGCGCGAGGTCTTCGAGACGCTGCGGCCGGTTCTGGCGACTGCGCCGGTGCGGCGGCCGGACGTGCTGCCGGCCGAGCTTCTGGCCCGGGCGCTGACGGACGCGGCCGGTCTTTCGGCGGAAGAGCGGCGGCGGGCGGGGCTCGCGCTTGCCCGGGGTGCGGGCGCGCCGCGCAACCTCGCGGCCGCGCGCGACCTCCTGTCGGATCTCGCGACGGAGGACGGCGAGGCGGCGCTGGCGCTCTCCGACGCGCTGGCCGCCTCGGCGCCCGAGGACGCCTACCGCTGGGCGCTGCGCGCAGGCGCGATGGGCGCGCCGGGGGCGATGGGGCGGCTCGACCGGCTCGAGACCGCGCTCGGCCTGCCGCGCACGCTGGCGCTGCAGGGCGAGGTGGCGCCGCTCGGGCTGACCGGGCCCGGGGCCGAGAGCCTGACGGCGATCCGGGCGGCGGCGGCGGCGCATCTTCTGGGACAGGGCCGGGCGCGGTCCTATCAGGTGGCCGCGGCCTGGGCGCTTCTGGGGCAGGCGGCGGGAGACCGCGAGGCGGGCCAGATCCTCGAGGACCTCGCGATCCGCGCGCGGCGGAGCGGCACCGAGGGCCAGGCCTCCTGGGCCGCCGCCGAAGCCGAGGCAAGCCGTGCGGCGACCGACCTGTGGCTCGCAGGCGACCTCCCCGCCCGCCTCGCGCCCTGAGAGGACGCGGGAGCCATGCGGAGGCAGGCCCGCGGAATTGCAATCCGCGGCGGGCCTGCCTACAAGCGGCCCGGAATGGCCGGGCGGACGGCCGAGCGTGGAGAGTATTATGGCCGACGATCAGATGACCGAACAGATGACCGCGGGGCGGGGCTTCATCGCGGCCCTCGACCAGTCGGGCGGCTCGACCCCCAAGGCGCTGAAGCTCTACGGCGTCGCCGAGGACGCCTGGTCGACCGAGGAGGGCATGTTCGACCTGATCCACGCGATGCGGTCGCGCATCGTCATGTCGCCCGCCTTCACCGGCGCGCGGGTGATCGGAGCGATCCTGTTCGAGCAGACGATGGACCGCGAGATCGGCGGCAAGCCCTCGGCGCGCTACCTGTGGGAGGACAAGCGCGTCGTGCCGTTCCTCAAGATCGACCAGGGGCTCGCCGATCCGACGGGGAGTGTCCGGCTGATGAAGGACATGCCGGGGCTCGACGCGCTTCTGTCGCGCGCGGCCGAGGGCGGGATCTTCGGCACCAAGGAGCGGTCGGTCATCGACGCGGCCGACGCCCGCGGGATCGCCGCGGTCGTGGCGCAGCAGTTCGAGGTGGGCCAGCGGGTGCTGTCGCACGGGCTCGTCCCGATCCTCGAGCCCGAGGTGACGATCTCGATCGCGGACAAGGCGGAGGCCGAGGCGATCCTTCTCGACCTGATCCTGCGGCATCTCGAGGAGGTTCCCGAGGGCCGCCGGGTGATGCTGAAGCTGTCGATCCCGACGGTGGCGAACCACTACCTGCCGCTCGTGCAGCATCCCAGGGTGATGCGGGTCGTGGCGCTGTCGGGCGGCTATTCGCGCGACGAGGCCAACGCGCTTCTGGCGAAGAACCGGGGTGTGATCGCGAGCTTCAGCCGCGCGCTGACCGAGGGCCTGTCGGCAGGGCAGTCGGAGGCCGAGTTCGACCGGGTACTCGGGGCGACGGTGCAGTCGATCTACGACGCGTCCGTCGCGGGCTGACGGGCGGCAGAGCACTGCCCCGTTCCGCCGGAGGCGGGCAAGCGGAGGAGCGAGGGGGCTGTCTGCCCCCGTCCCGCCG
>DAINOF010000140.1:4139-7673 GCA_036735505.1 Paracoccaceae bacterium | reverse complement strand
CGCGCGGCCTCGCGCAGGCGCGGCTCGTCCGCCAGCGCCTTCTCGATGGACACGGGCTTGACCCCCTCCATCGGGATCATCTTCGACAGCCGGTCCACCTGCCCGTACGGCATCTGGAGCACCCGGCCCACGTCGCGCACCGCGGCCTTCGACAGAAGCGCGCCGAAGGTGATGATCTGCCCCACCCGGTCGCGCCCGTAGCGGTCCTGCACGTAGCGGATGACCTCCTCGCGCCGGTCCATGCAGAAGTCGATGTCGAAGTCCGGCATCGAGACGCGTTCGGGATTCAGGAACCGCTCGAACAGCAGCGAATAGCGCAAAGGGTCGAGGTCGGTGATGGTCAGCGCATAGGCGACGAGCGACCCTGCGCCCGAGCCCCGGCCCGGTCCCACCGGGATGCCCTGCTTCTTCGCCCACTGGATGAAGTCGGCCACGATCAGGAAGTAGCCGGGAAACCCCATCTGCTCGATGATGCCGAGCTCGAAGTCGAGCCGGCGCTCGTACTCCCCGAACGGCGCCGCATGGGGAATGACGGCGAGCCGGGCGCGCAGGCCCTCCCTGGCCTGCCGCCTGAGTTCCTCGACCTCGTCCTCGGCGAAGCGCGGCAGGATCGGGTCGCGCTTGGCCACGCGGTAGGCGCAGCGCCGCGCGATCTCGACAGTGTTCGCCACCGCCTCGGGCAGGTCTGCGAAGAGCGCCGCCATCTCGGCAGGCGACTTGAACCAGTGCTGCGGCGTCAGCCGCCTCCGCGGCTCCTGCTGGTCGACATAGGCGCCGTCCGCGATGCAGATCAGCGCGTCATGCGCCTCGAACATCTCTGCCTTCGGGAAGTAGACGTCGTTCGTCGCGACCAGCGGCAGGTCCATGGCATAGGCCATCTCGACGTGCCCCCGCTCGGTCCGCGCCTCGGCCTCGGGCAGCGCCCCGCCCTCGCCCGGATGCCGCTGGAGCTCGACATAAAGCCGCCCCGGCCAGGTCGCCGCGAATCGCGCCATCAGCGCCTCGGCCCTGGCCCGCGCTCCCTGCTGGAGAAGCCGACCCACCGGCCCGTCCGGCCCGCCCGAAAGCGCGATCAGCCCCTCCGAATGCGCCGCAAGCTCGGCGAGCGTCACCTGCGGCACCGCCCGCGACGCATCGAGGTAGAGGCAGGAATTCAGCTTGAGCAGGTTGAGGTACCCCGCCTCGTCCTGCGCCAGAAGCACGATGGGCGCGGGCGGCCGCGGACGTTCGCCGAGCTCGGCGGGATCGTAGTCGACCGAGACCTGGCAGCCGACGATCGGCTGGATCCCCGCCCCTGCGGCGGCGACCGAGAACTCGAGCGCCGCGAACATGTTGTCGGTGTCGGTCACCGCGACGGCCGGCATGCCGGCGTCGCGGCAAAGCCCCGGCAGCTTCTTCAGCCGGACGGCGCCTTCGAGAAGCGAATGTTCGGTATGGACGCGGAGATGGATGAATCGCGGGGGGCTCGTCATGAGGCAAGGCTAGCCTGTCGGACGACCGAGGGGAACGGCCGCGGAACAAGACGAAGGCGTCCCCCGCATTCTGTCCTCCCGGGCGACAATCCGCGGGCCCGGCTTGCCCGCGCCCGGCGGCGATGCGACGGTGGCGCATGGTAAACCGTACCCTCGACCTGCTTCTCGCGACGCTGGCCGACCCGACCCGTCGGGCGATCATCGAGCGGCTCGTGGAAGGGCCCGCGGCGGTCAAGGAACTCGCGGCGCCTCATGCCATGGCGCTGCCGTCGTTCCTCCAGCACATCGAGGTGCTGGAAAGCCGCCGCCTGATCCGCACCCGCAAGATCGGGCGCCAGCGGATGTGCATGCTCGAACCCCTTGCGCTCCTGCCGCTCGAGGGCTGGCTCGACCGCCAGCGCCGCAAGTGGGAACGCCAGCTCGGCCAGCTCGCGGCCGGCGCCGAGACCGGGTCGCGGATCGAGACGCACCGGCTCTGAGTATCCGACCCCTTGCCAAGACCGGGCTTTCCCGCTTTCATCCCGTTCCGGACATGGGGGCCGCCCGTCTACGCCGCATCGACGGGCCGCCGGAACACCCGAAGCATCCGGTACCGCGGCAGGTTCTCGCATGGAGATCGCGTTTGTTCTGAACGGAGAGACCGTCCGCGTGGCGGACACCGACCCCACCGTCACCCTCCTCGACTGGCTGCGCGAGACGCGCGGGCTCACCGGCACGAAGGAAGGCTGCAACGAGGGCGACTGCGGCGCCTGCACGGTCATGGTCACGGACGCGCACGGCGCCCGCGCGCTCAACGCCTGCATCCTCTTCCTGCCGCAGATCGACGGGAAGGCGGTCCGCACCGTCGAAGGCATCGCAGGGCCCGGCGGGCGGCTCCACCCGGTGCAGGAGGCGATGGTCGCCCACCACGGCTCGCAATGCGGCTTCTGCACGCCGGGCTTCGTCGTCTCGATGGCGGTGGCGCATCTCAACGGGCGCAGCGACCACGACGACCAACTGGCCGGCAACCTCTGCCGCTGCACGGGCTACGCGCCCATCGTCCGCGCGGCCAAGGACGCCGCGACCGCGCCTGTTCCCGACTGGATGCGCGACGATGCGGCTTCCATCTGTCCTCAAGTACCCTCGGGGGGTCCGGGGGGCAGACAGCCCCCCGGCGCCTGGGTCGCGCCCGAAACCTCGGACGAACTCGCCGCCTGGTATGCCGCCCATCCCGACGCCACGCTGGTGGCGGGCGCCACCGACGTCGGCCTCTGGGTGACCAAGCAGTTCCGCCACCTCGGGCCCATAGCCTTCCTCAACCGCGTGGCGGACCTCCGGCGCATCGACATCACCGACAGCGAGATCCGCATCGGCGCGGGCGCCACCCTGACCGACCTCGGCGCGGCGATTCGCCCGCACCATCCCGACTTCGCCGAACTCATCCGCCGCTACGGATCGGTCCAGGTCCGCAACGCCGCGACGGTGGGCGGCAACATCGCCAACGGCTCTCCCGTCGGCGACAGCCCGCCCGCGCTGATCGCGCTCGGCGCGACGCTGCACCTCCGCCACGGCGACAGCCGGCGCGCGCTCCCGCTCGAGGACTTCTTCCTCGCCTACGGCCGCCAGGACCGCCGCCCGGGCGAATTCGTCGAGGCCGTGTCCGTCCCGCGCCGACCCGACCGGCTCCGCTGCTACAAGCTGTCCAAGCGCTTCGACCAGGACATCTCGGCCGTGTGCGGCTGCTTTGTGATCCGCGTGGACGACGGCAGCGTCTCGGAGGCCCGCATCGCCTTCGGCGGCATGGCGGGCACGCCGAAGCGCGCTGCCCACGTCGAGGCGGCGATCCTCGGCAGCCCCTGGACCGAGGCGACCGTCCTCGGCGCGGACGCGGCCTGGGACCAGGACTTCACGCCGCTCTCGGACATGCGCGCCTCGGCCGCCTACCGGCTCTCCGCTGCGCGCAACATGCTGATGCGCTGCTTCCTCGAGGATCAGGGCACCCCCGCCCGCCTGCTGGAGGTGCAGCCATGACCGTCGCCACGGCCCTTCCGCATGATCCTGTATCGCGTGCGCTTCCGCACGA
>DAINOF010000140.1:0-4039 GCA_036735505.1 Paracoccaceae bacterium | reverse complement strand
CTCCACGTCACCGGAGAGGCCCGGTACGTCGACGACATCCCCCTGCCCCGCGACACGCTGCACCTGGCCTTCGGGCTCTCGACCGTGGCGCATGGAGAAATCCTGTCGATGGACCTCGATGCCGTCCGGGCGGCCCCGGGCGTCGTGATGGTCCTCACGGCGGGCGACCTGCCGCACGGGAACGACGTCTCGCCCTCGCCCTGGCACGAGCCGCTGCTCGCCGAGGGGGTTGTGCACCATGTGGGCCAGCCCGTCTTCGTCGTCGCCGCGACCTCGCATCTCGCCGCCCGCCGCGCTGTCCGGCTCGCCCGGATCGACTACCGGGAACTCCCGGCGCTTCTCACCCTCGACGACGCCCTCGCCGCGGGCAGCCGCTACGAGGAGGGTCCCCGCATCTACGGTCGCGGCGACGTGGCCGCTGCCATCGCGGCCGCCCCCGTCACCGTCGCGGGCCGGTTCGAGATCGGCGGGCAGGAGCATTTCTACCTCGAAGGTCAGGCCGCGCTCGCGCTTCCTCAGGAGGGCGGCGACATGGTCGTTCATTCCTCGTCGCAGCACCCGACCGAGATCCAGCACAAGGTGGCCGAGGCCATCGGGCGCCCGATGAACGCGGTCCGGGTCGAGGTGCGTCGGATGGGCGGCGGCTTCGGCGGCAAGGAAAGCCAGGGCAATGCGCTGGCCTGCGCCTGCGCGGTCGTCGCCGCGGCGACGGGCCGTCCTGCCAAGATGCGCTACGACCGCGACGACGACATGGTGATCACGGGCAAGCGCCACGAGTTCCGGATCGACTACCGCGCGGGCGCCGACCGCGAGGGCCGGCTTCTGGGGGTCGAGTTCGTGCAGTACGTGCGCTGCGGCTGGAGCCTCGATCTGTCGCTGCCCGTCGCGGACCGGGCGATGCTTCATGCCGACAATGCCTACTTCATCCCCGCGATCCGGATCGAGAGCCACCGCCTGCGGACCAACACCCAGTCGAACACCGCCTTCCGCGGCTTCGGCGGACCGCAGGGGATGGTGGGGATCGAGCGGGTGATGGACCATCTGGCCCATGCGCTGGGCCGCGATCCGGTGGAGGTGCGGCGGATCAACTACTATCGCGCGGCCGGAGAGGCGGGAGGGGGGCTGTCTGCCCCCCGCTCGCCTTCGGCGAGCCCCCCCGAGGGTATTTCCGGACAGATGGAAACCGGGGATCCGGCCAGCAGGGGCGCGGCGAGCGCGGTGCGGCAGGAGGTGCGGATGCCGGCGCAGCCCGAGGGCGTGCAGACCACGCCCTATGGCCAGCCGGTCGAGGATTTCATCCTGCACGAGATGACCGAGCGCCTGCTGGACACATCCGGTTATGCGGCACGGCGCGCGGCCATCGCCGACTGGAACGCGGCGAACCCCATCCTCAAGCGCGGCATCGCCTTCAGCCCGGTGAAGTTCGGGATCAGTTTCACGCTTACGCATCTCAACCAGGCGGGCGCGCTGGTGCATGTCTACCAGGACGGCTCGATCCAAATGAACCACGGCGGGACCGAGATGGGGCAGGGCCTGTTCCAGAAGATCGCGCAGGTGGCGGCGGCGCGGTTCGGGGTGGAGGTGGACCGGGTCAAGATCACGGCGACCGATACGGGCAAGGTGCCCAACACCTCGGCCACGGCGGCCTCGTCGGGCACGGACCTGAACGGCATGGCCGTGAAGGCCGCCTGCGACGCGATCCGCGACCGGATGGCGGAGGTCATCGCCGAGCGGCACCAGGCCGAGGCGGGCTCGGTCCGGTTCGAGGGCGGCCGGGTGCATGTGGGCGCCGAGAACTACCCGTTCGAGGAAGTGGCGAAGCTCGCCTGGATGAACCGGGTGAGCCTGTCGGCCACGGGGTTCTACAGGACGCCCAAGGTGATGTGGGACCGCATCCGGGGCGAGGGGCGGCCGTTCTTCTACTTCGCCTATGGCTGCGCGGTGACCGAGGTGGTGATCGACACGCTGACGGGCGAGAACCGGATCCTCAGGGCCGATCTCCTGCATGATTGCGGCGCGTCGCTGAACCCGGCGCTGGACACGGGCCAGATCGAGGGCGGTTATGTGCAGGGCGCGGGGTGGCTGACGACCGAGGAACTCGTCTGGGACGAGGCCGGGCGGCTCCGGACGCATGCGCCCTCGACCTACAAGATCCCGGCCTGTTCGGACCGTCCGGGCGTCTTCAACGTGGCGCTCTGGGACGGGCCAAACCGCGAGGAGACGATCTATCGCTCGAAGGCGGTGGGCGAGCCGCCCTTGATGCTCGGCATATCGGCGCTGCTGGCGCTGTCGGACGCGGTGGCGGCGGCGGGCGGGCCGGGGGCGCCCTATCCGACGCTAGATGCGCCGGCGACGGCGGAACGGGTGCTGATGGCGGTGGAGCGGGTGCGGCGATGAGCTTCGATCTCGCCGCGCTGCGCGCCGCGGTGGCGGCGCATGGGCCTGTGGCCCGGGTCGTCGTGGCGGCGGCAGAGGGGTCGACCCCGCGCGAGGCGGGGGCGGCGATGGTCGTCCGGGCGGAGGGGCAGACGGGGACCATCGGCGGCGGGGCGCTCGAGTTCGCGGCGGCGGCGCGGGCGCGGGAGGCGCTGGCCGAGGGGAGGGACCGGCTCGACCGGGCGCCGCTCGGCCCCGCGCTCGGCCAGTGCTGCGGGGGCGCGGTGACGCTCCTGACCGAGGTCTGGACGGCGGCGCGCCTTGCCGCACTGTCGGGCGAGGTGATCGCGCGGCGGGCGCCCGGCGGCGCGGAGACGATGCCGCTCTCCATCACCCGGCTACTTGCCGCGGCACGAAACCGGGGAGAACGCCCGGGGCCGGTCCTGAAGGACGGCTGGATGGTCGAGCCGGTGTCGCGGCCCGTGCGCCAGCTCTGGGTCTGGGGCGCCGGGCATGTGGGGCGTGCCATCGTCACGACGCTCGCGCCCCTCCCCGACTTCTCGATCGCCTGGATCGACACGAGCGCCGACCGCTTCCCCGACCCCATCCCCGAGGGCGCCACCCGGATCGTCGCGGCGAACCCGGCCCTTCTTTTGCCCCATGCGCCGCGCGACGCCGAGCACCTGATCCTGACCTATTCCCATGCGCTTGATCTGGAGCTTTGCCACGGGCTGCTGGCGCATGGCTTCGCCGCCTGCGGGCTCATCGGCTCGCGCACGAAATGGGCGCGGTTCCGGTCGAGGCTTGCCGCGCTCGGGCATCCGGAGGCGTGGGTCGCAAGCATCCGGTGCCCGATCGGGGATCCTAGCCTCGGCAAGCATCCGCAGGCCATTGCCGTGGGCGTCGCGCATCAGCTCCTGAGGACCGGGGAGACGACCACCGCCTGGAAGGACGGCACGGGGTGACGGGGGTCGGCACGCTTCTTTCGGTCGAGGGCCTCACCAAGGCCTATCCCGGGGTCACAGCCAACGATCGCGTCTCCTTCGGCATCCGGCCGGGAGAGGTCCACGCGCTTCTGGGCGAGAACGGCGCGGGCAAGTCCACGCTCGTCAAGATGATCTACGGGCTCGTCCGCCCGGACGCGGGACGCATGATCCTGGACGACGCGCCCTACGCGCCCGCGACGCCCAAGGCCGCACGGGCCGCGGGCGTCGCGATGGTGTTCCAGCACTTCTCGCTCTTCGAGGCGCTGACGGTGGCCGAGAACGTGGCGCTCGGGATGGAGACGCCGCCGCCGCAGCGCCAGCTTGCCGCGCGCATCCGCGAGGTGAGCGAGACCTACGGTCTGCCGCTCGATCCGGGTCGGCTCGTGGGGGACCTGTCGGCGGGAGAGCGGCAGCGGGTCGAGATCATCCGCTGCCTTCTCCAGGACCCGAAGCTCCTGATCATGGACGAGCCGACCTCGGTGCTGACCCCGCAGGAGGTGGGCATCCTGTTCGGGACGCTCCGGAAACTGTCGCGCGAGGGGACCGCGATCCTCTACATCTCGCACAAGCTCGAGGAGATCCGCGCGCTCTGCGAGGCGGCCACGATCCTGCGACTGGGAAAGGTCGTGGCCACTTGCGACCCGCGCCAGAGGTCGGCGCGGGAGCTGGCTGAACTG
>DAINOF010000139.1:0-7697 GCA_036735505.1 Paracoccaceae bacterium | reverse complement strand
GACCTCGCCCCGCATGTGGGCGTCGATGCAGAGCTTCTCGCCCGCGACGCCCGCGCCGCGCGGGGCGAGCGGCCCTTCGTCATGGCCTCGCTCCGCGCGGGCCGGGGGGTTGACGAGGTCGTCCGCTTCATCGAGCGAGAGGGCGGCCTCTAGCCGCCCGACAGCCGTTCCCGCCGCTCGGGCAGACTGCGGCCCATGATGGCGAGCTTCTGTTCGGCGAGGTCGAGGTGATGCCGGAACCGGGGCGAGTTCCGACGGGCAAGCGCCGCGCGGCACAGGATGGCGGTCAGGAGATGCCGTTCCTCGGAATGGACGCGGTTCAGCACGTTGCGCAGGTAGGGCTGGAAACCGTGGCGCGTGCGGAGCGCGCGGTAGAAGGCGCGCGCGTCGAGCGCGTCCCGCCCGGCCGCCTCGAAGACGGGGCGCAGCGCGCCCATGGCCAGGATCTCGCGCCCGATCCCGGGTCCGGAATGGCGGAACCGGATGCGGTCGACGTTCTCGCCCCCGAAGAGGACCGCGTGCATCGCGTCGAGTTCCACGAGCGGGTCGTAGACCACGAAGACCTGCGCGGCCGCCTCGACCATGTCCGGCGCATAGCCGTAGCGGTCGGTGAAGGAGGTCCGCCGCATCGCGACGAAGCGGTCGTCCCATTCGGCCACCGCGGGGTCGAGCGTCGCCTGCGGGGCGACGGCGATGACCGTGGACCCCGGCGCCGCGACCGAGAAGGCCGCGGCCGCATAGCCGCCGGGACCCGCGCCGTAGAAGATGACGCGGTCGAAATCCTCGAGGAAGCCCTCGTCCACCAGCCGGTCGAAGAAGCGGTAGACCCGGTGGTCGCGGAACCAGGTCGACTTGCGCGAAAGGAGCGACAGGTGCGACCAGCCGAGGTCCTCGGCCACCTGCATCGGCACGGGCAGGCCCGCCGGGTTCGAGGTGCGGGCGCCGGGAACGGTGTCGAAATAGACGAGCAGCGTGTCGGGCGCGCCGTCGGCGTAGACCGCCGCGTGAAGACTGCCCAGCGGCCGGAAATAGCCCTTGGCCTCGCCGAAGGTCTCGATCTCCGCCAGCCATTCATCGTCCGTCAATTCTTCAGAGAGCGAAAGGTCGCTACCCATCCACACACACAACCCCCAACACGGATCGACCATAGTGCGGCGCTTCACCCTTTCGCAATGGTCACGTCGGGCCATTGCCCCCCCGGTGCTCTTCGTGGGACGATCGGTCCGGGGGCGGCGCGATTGTTGCTGCAGACCCCCGCGAGGAGGGCGAAACCATGACCGAAGCGGCACTCGAACAGGCGCTCGACTGGCATCGCGCGGGGCGCGGCGCGGTGCTTGCCACGGTGGTGGAGACCTGGGGCTCGGCGCCGCGGCCGGTGGGCAGCATCCTCGCGGTGGCGGGGGACGGAGAGATGGCGGGCTCGGTCTCGGGCGGCTGCGTCGAGGGCGCGGTGGTGCTCGAGGCGGGCGAGGCCCTGCGCGACGGGGCGCCGCGGCTTCTCATCTACGGGGTGAGCGACGACGAGGCCTTCGCGGTGGGCCTCGCCTGCGGCGGCACGATCCGGGTGCTTGTCGAACCTCTGGGTCCCGCCCTGCCGGCCCGTCTTGCCGAGGATCTGGCCGGGGCGCGGGCCGAGCGCCGCCCGGTCGCCTATGTCGTCAACCTGCGCGTCTGGGAGCGGCGGCTCGCCGGGCCGGGAGAGTTCCCCGACCGCTTCCGCATGGACCGGTCCGGGCTGGAGGAGGACGGCGAGACCTTCGTCGCCGTCCACAACCCGCCCCTTCGGATGATCGTCGTGGGCGCGGTCCACATCGCGCAGGGACTGATCCCCATGGCGCGGCTCGCGGGCTACGACGTCACCCTGATCGACCCGCGCCAGGCCTTCGGGTCGGCCGCGCGATTCCCGGACGTGACGATCCTTCACGACTATCCCGACGAGGTGATGGCGGGCCTCGCGCCCGATCCGCGCACCGCCGTCGTGACGCTGACCCACGATCCCAAGATCGACGACCCGGCGATCCGGGCGGCGCTGGCCTCGCCCTGCTTCTACCTCGGCTGCCTCGGCTCGACGCGCACCCATGCCAAGCGCCTCGACCGGCTGCGCGCGGCGGGCGTTCCCGAGGATGCACTGGAACGCATCCACGCGCCCGTGGGCCTCGACATCGGGGCGCGGACGCCGGCCGAGATCGCGGTGTCGATCCTCGCGCAGGTGACCCAGCGGCTGCGGCAGGGCTGAGGCTTCACCTCGCCGCCCGCCCGTGCTTTAGTCCGCCCGCAAGCCAGGCTCGCGAGCGAGAGAGGGACCCCCATGCCAATGGTGAAGATGACCGTGAACGGGACCGCCGTCGAGCGAGAGGTCGAGGGGCGCACGCTGCTCGTCGACTTCCTGCGCGAGGGGCTGCACCTGACCGGCACCCATGTCGGCTGCGACACGTCGCAATGCGGCGCCTGCACCGTCCATGTGGACGGCGCGCCGGTGAAGGCCTGCACCATGCTCGCGCTCGAGGCCGAGGGGGCGGAGGTCACGACCATCGAGGGGATGGCCGCACCGGACGGGACGCTGACGCCGCTGCAGGCGGCCTTCCGCGAACATCACGGGCTCCAGTGCGGCTTCTGCACGCCCGGCATGATCATGTCGGCCTCGGCGCTCCTGAAGGAGAACCCAAGGCCCAGCGAGGCCGAGGTGCGCCACTGGCTCGAAGGCAACCTCTGCCGCTGCACCGGCTACCACAACATCGTCAGGGCCGTCCTGGCCGCAGCGGAGTGACCCCATGTACGACTTCGAGTTCATCCGCGCGAAGACCGTCGACGAGGCCGTGACGGCGCTGTCCGAGGACGACGAGGCGATGGCGCTGGCCGGGGGCCAGACGCTTCTGCCCACGATGAAGCAGCGGCTTGCGAGCCCCACGAAGCTCGTGAGTCTTGCCGCGATCCCGGGGCTTCGGGGCATCCGGCTCGACGACGAGGGGCGGCTCGTGATCGGGGCGGCAACGACCCACGGCGACGTGGCGCGGGACGCGGCGGCGCCCTATCCGGCGCTCGCCTTCCTCGCAAGCCAGATCGGCGACCCGGCGGTGCGCGCACGGGGCACGATCGGCGGCAGCCTCGCCAACAACGACCCCTCGGCCTGCTGGCCGGCCGCCGCGCTCGGGTCGAACGCGCTCATTCGCACGAACGCGCGCGACATCGACGCCGACGCCTACTTCGAGGGGATGTTCGCCACCGCGCTCGAGCCGGGCGAGATCATCACCGAGGTCGACTTCCCGATCCCCGAGGCGGCAGCCTATGCCAAGTTCGCGCAGCCCGCCTCGCGCTTCGCGCTCGTGGGGGTGTTCGTCGCGCGCTTCTTCGACGGCGTGCGGGTGGCGGTGACGGGCGCCTCCGAGAACGGCGTCTACCGCTGGACCGAGGCCGAAGAGGCGCTGGGGGCCGAGTTCGCCCCCGGGGCGCTCGACGCGCTCGAGGTGCCCGAGGACGGCATGATCGCCGACATCCACGGCTCGGCCGCCTACCGTGCGCATCTCGTGCGGGTGATGGCGCGGCGCGCGGTGGCCGCGGCCGGCTGAGGCGCGGGGCCGCAGGGAACACCCGCGCCGAGCGACCGTTTGCCTCCTGATCGCCGCTGAAGCGATGACAGGAGGACCCCAGATGTTCGCGAAGACACCGAAGACCGCGACGGCCATGGCGCTCGCGCTCGGCCTCGCAGTGCCGCTTCCCGCATCCGCGCAGGACACCGGCGCGGCCGACCTGCCCGAGTGCACGACGATGGTGACGCTGCCCTGTGTCACCGCCACGGGTGCCGAGGTCGAGACGCAGGAGGAACTCGAGATCTACATCGAGGCCTTCCCTGACGAGGCCGCCGCCGCCGCCGAGCGGGCGCTGCAGGACACGGCCGAGGAGGTGACGGAGGACGCGGAGACCGAGGCTGCCCCGGACGCCGGGGGCGACGGCGCCGAGGCCCCTGCGTCCGAGCCTGCGCCGGAGGGCGAGGCCCCGGCGGCGGACGCGGCAGCCGAACCTGTGCCGGAGGGCGAGGCCCCGGCGGAGGACGCAGCCGCCGCGCCCGCGCCCGAAGGAGACGCCCCGGTAGCGGACGCGGCAGTCGAGCCTGCGCCGGAGGGCGAGGCCCCGGCGGAGGACGCGGCAGTCGAGCCTGTGCCGGAGGGCGTGGCCCCGGCGGAGGACGCAGTTGAGGCGCCTCCCGTCCCCGAGACTCCGGTGACCGAAGAGGCCCTGGACGAGGCCGTGGCGGCGCCTGCGCCAGAGGCAACGCCTGACGCCGCCGAGGCCCCCGATGCGCCGCTGGCCGAGGGTGTCGTCGATCCGGTGGAAGGCGGCACCGTCGAGGCCGACATCCCCGTGGTCGAAAGCGAGACCCCGCCCGCCGCCGCCGCCGGCGAGGCGGGCGACAGCGCCTCGGCGGTGGTCGAGGAGATGCTGATGACCGAAGAGACGGCGCGCTCGGCCACCGAGGAGTTCGAGACCGCCATCGGCGAGGCGCCGCCCGCCGCCGCCCCGGCCGAAGAGGACAGCGGCGGTCTGTCCGACATCCAGCGCGCCCTCGTGGCGGGCCTTGCCGGCGCCGCAATCGGCGCGATCACCGGGCAAGGCGGCGAGGTCGTCGCCAATACCGGCGACCGGCTCGTGGTGCGCGCCCCCGACGGCGACCTGCGCGTCCTGCGCGACGAGAACGCGCTCCTGCGCGAGCCCGGCGCGCGGGTCCGGACCGAGACCTTCGACGACGACTCGACCCGCACCACCGTGATCCGCGAAGACGGCTCCGAGATCGTCACGATCCGCGCGGCCGACGGCCGGGTGCTCCGGCGCACGCGTGTCCTGCCGGACGGCGAGCGGATCGTCCTCTTCGACGACACGCGCGAGGTTGCCCCGGTCGACATCGCCACGCTGCCGGCGCCCCGGACGGCGGCGACGTCCTACACGGGCGACGAGGCCGCCCTGCGCGCCGCGCTGGCCGGGACGATGGCCGAGGACCTCGGCCGCAGCTTCTCGCTCCGGCAGGTGCGCGAGATCCGCGAGGTGCGGCAGCTTGCCCCCGAGATCGAGATCGACGCGATCACCTTCGCCACGGGCTCGGCCGCCATCCGGCCCGAGCAGGCGCGGGACCTGTCCGCGCTGGGCCGGACGCTCGCCGCGATGATCGACGAGAACCCGGGCGAGCTGTTCCTTGTCGAGGGCCACACGGACGCGGTGGGTGACGCGACCTACAACCTCGCCCTGTCGGACCGGCGGGCCGAGACGGTGGCGCTCGCGCTGACCGAATTCTTCGACGTCCCGCCCGAGAACCTCGTGGTGCAGGGCTATGGCGAATCCGACCTCAAGATCCCGACGGCGGGGGAAGAGATCGCGAACCGCCGCGCCAACGTGCGGCGGATCACGCCGCTCATCGGCGCCGAAAGCGCGACGCTCCGCTAGGGCCGGCGGTAGATCGCGAGCCGGTTGTTGGCGGGCATCGCGATCAGGGCGGCGGGCTCGAGCCCTGCCGCCCGGGCCATCTCCGCGATCTCTTCGAGGTCGCGCAGGCCCCAGGCCGGGTTCTCGGCCCTGAGTCCCTCATCGAAGCGGCGGTTGCCGTCCCCGATGTGACGGCCGCCCTCGCGGAACGGCCCGTAGAAGATGAGGAGTCCCTGAGGCGCCAGCGCATGGCCGGCACCCCGCACGATGCCCTGCGCCACGGCCATCGGGGCGATGTGGATCACGTTCATCGACACGACCGCCGAAAGCGGACCCCGCGCGCGCACGGCCTCGTCCAGCCACCACGCCGCGCTCGCGTCGAGGTCGAGCGCGGGGCAGTGCGGCAGGCGCAGATGCGCCGCCCAGGCCTCGCAGGAGGCGCGGTGCGCGGGATCGGGGTCGGAGGCCATCCAGTCGAGCGCCGGAAACCCGAGCCGGAAGGCGGCCGCATGCCGGCCTGTGCCCGATCCGATCTCGACCACCGGCCCGGTCCGCCCGCCGAGCCATGGCGCGAGCGCGACGAGAAGGGGCGGGGCGTTCCTGTCGAAGACGGGAGAGCCGAGGCGCGCATCCGCCGGGTCGTCGCCGACCCGGTCCGTGTAGCGCGCTGCATGGATACTGGAGGGGGCATCGCCCATGTCGGGCTTACTTGGCCGGCCCGATCATCATGACCATCTGACGGCCTTCGATCCGCGGCATGTTCTCGACCTTGCCGATTTCCTTCACGTCCTCGGCCACGCGTTCGAGCAGGTTGCGCCCCAGATCGGTATGCGCCATCTCGCGGCCCCGGAAGCGGAGCGTCACCTTGACCTTGTCGCCCCCCTCGAGGAATCGGACCACGTTGCGCATCTTCACGTCGTAATCGTGGACGTCGGTGTTGGGGCGGAACTTCACTTCCTTGATCTCGATGATCTTCTGCTTCTTCCGCGCCTCGGCTTCCTTCTTCTGGCTTTCGTACTTGAACTTGCCGAAATCCATGATCTTGCAGACCGGAGGCGTGGCGTTGGGCGAGATCTCCACGAGATCGAGACCGGCTTCCTCGGCGAGCTGCATCGCCCGTCCCGGGGTGACGACGCCGACGTTCTCGCCGTCCGCGCCGATCAGCCGGATTTCCGGGGCCCGGATCCTGTCGTTGACGCGGGGGCCTGTCTCACGCACCGGCGGGGCGTTGTGGGGTCTTCTGGCGATGGCAAAGGTCCTTCTATGGCCAAAATCCGATTGAGGCGCGAAAATACGCTCTGGGCCCCCGCGTTTCAAGCCGAAAGGCCAAGGAACCGGGTTCGGGAGCCTTTCGTTGACCGCTGTGACCTCCCGCCGGCCGCCCGTCGCGCCCGGTGGTCGAGCAGCAAGGAGCATGTCATTTTGAGAACCGCCCTGATCGCGGCCGGTGTAGTCGTGATCGCCGCCGTCGCCTACTTCGCCGTGGTCGACAGGAACGAGACCGCCCTGACGCCGGGCACCGCGCAGACCGCCGACACGGTGGTCATGGACGAGAACGAGGAGGTCGTCGAGGAAAACACATCGAACAGCGCGGCCTCCGACGCGGCCACGGACGAGGCCTTCGAGAGCGCGCTCGAGGTCGAGGAGCCGGTGCAGAGCAACCTTCAGTCCTCGCGCGCCGCTGCCGCGGCGACCGGGGCAGTCGGCGCCGGGGCCTTCACGCCCGAAGGCTATGATCGCGTCATCGTCATCTCGACCATCGAGGAGTCCGAGCTGTCGGACGAGGAGAAGGCCGAGCTGGCGGCGCTGCTGGAAGGGATCGATCCGGCCGACGAGGACCTCGAGCTGGCGCTGACGCAGATCCGCGCGGCGCTCGAGCTCGAGTAACGCGGCGCCTCAGCCGACGAAGGCCTTCTCGACCACATATTCCGCGGGGGCCGAATTCGCGCCCTCGCGGAGCCCGAAGCCTTCGAGGATCCGCTTCATGTCGGTGTTGAGCCCCATCGACCCGCAGACCATCGCGCGGTCGGACGCCGGGTCCATCTCGCCGATGCCGAGGTCGGCGAACAGGCTTCCATCCTCGAGCCGTGTCGTGATCCGCCCCATGCGGGGCGAGGGCTCGCGCGTCGTGGTGGGATAGTAGCGGAGCTTCCGCTGCGCGTCCTCGCCCACGAGCGGGTCGGCGAGGGTCTTCGCGACAAGCTCCTCGCCGTACGTCAGCTCGGCCACGTCGCGGCAGGTGTGGGTCAGGATCACCTCGTCGAACTTCTCGTAGGTCTCGGGGT
>DAINOF010000138.1:0-7828 GCA_036735505.1 Paracoccaceae bacterium | reverse complement strand
CCGGCTATGCCGTCCGGCCCGCCCGGGTCCGCAAGGAAAAGCCCCGCGTCGGCGCCTTCACCTCCGCCGACGTGCCGAAGATCCTGGCCCTCGACCCCGACCTCGTGCTGACCTTCTCGGACCTGCAGGCGCCGATCGTCGCCGACCTCGTGCGCGCGGGCGTCGCCGTTCACGCCTTCAACCAGCGCGACGTCGCCGGAATCCTTGCCATGATCGCGACGGTGGGCGCGCTCGTGGGCGCGCCGGAGAAGGGCGCGGCCTTGGCGAACACCCTCGCGCAAGGCATTGATCCCGTGGATGTCCCTGCGGGGACCCCGCGTCCGCGCGTCTGGTTCGAGGAATGGGACGAGCCGCTGATCTCGGGCATCGGCTGGGCCTCGGAGCTCATCCACAGGGCAGGGGGCGCGGACGTCTTCGCCCATCTTGCCCGGGAGCCGTCCGCAACGGACCGGATCGTGCGCCCCGACGCCGTGATCGCGGCGCAACCCGACATCATCCTCGCCTCCTGGTGCGGCAAGAAGGTGCGGCCCGAGCGCATCGCCGCCCGCCCCGGCTGGGACGCGATCCCCGCGGTGCGCGCGGGCCGCATCCACGAGATCAAGTCGCCGCTCATCCTCTCGCCCGGCCCCGCCGCGCTGACCGAGGGCTTCGCGGCGATCCGCGCGGCCGTCGCCCGGGCCATGGAGGCCGCATGACCGGGATCGCCGCCATCCTCGACAGGGGCGGGCCGGTCCTGTGGATCATCGCGGCACTCTCGGTCGCGACGCTGGCCTTCATCCTGTGGAAGCTCTGGCGGCTCGCGCTCATGGGCGCATGGTCGGGCGGGCCGGGCGAACGGGCCGTGGCGCTCTGGACGGCGGGCGATCGGGCAGGGGCCGAGGCCGCCGTCTCGGGCCGCGAAAGCCTGCGGGCCACCCTCGTGCGCGCCGCGATGGCCGCCCGGACCGACCCGACGCTCACCGACGCGCAGGCGCGGGAAGAGACGGCCCGCATCGCCAAGGGCGAGCTTGCCCGGGCGCGAGCCGGGCTGCGCCTTCTCGACCTCGTCGTGACGATCGCGCCGCTTCTGGGGCTTCTCGGGACGGTGCTGGGGATGATCGCGGCCTTCCAGACGCTGCAGCAGTCGGGCGCACAGGCCGACCCCTCGGACCTTGCGGGGGGCATCTGGGAGGCGCTTCTGACCACCGCAGCGGGCATGGGCGTGGCGATTCCCGCCTCGATGGCGCTGTCCTGGTTCGAAAGCGTCGTCGACCGGGTCCAGGCCGACATGGAGGATCTCGCCACCCGGATCTTCACGCGGGGTGGCCCGTGATCTCCTTCGGACGCCCCCGCCCACGCCGCCGCATCAGCCTCACGCCGATGATCGACGTGGTGTTCCTGCTTCTGGTGTTCTTCATGCTCGCGGCCCGCTTCGGGCAGGACCAGGCGCTGCCGCTCGCCATCGGGGCGGGCGCGGGTCCCTGGGAGGGTCCGCCGCGGCTCGTGGACGTGACGCCCATGGGCCAGCGGCTGAACGGCGTGCCGGTGACGCTTGAGGCGCTCGTCGCGGGCCTCGGTCCGCTCCTGCGGACGCCGGACGATCCGGTCGTCCTGCGCCCGGAGGGCGGCGCGAGCCTCCAGCGGCTCGTCGACGTGATCGGGACGCTGACGGCGGCGGGATACACCGGGCTGATCCTCGTGGAGGGCGGGTGATGGAGTTCGGCCCCGCCCCCCGCAGGCCGCGCGGCGAAAGCATCGTGCCGATGATCAACGTGGTCTTCCTGCTTCTCGTCTTCTTCCTGATGACGGCCACCATCGCGCCGCCCGATCCCTTCGCCTCGGTGCCGCCCGAGGCGGAGGCGTCCGAGCCGGCCGTCAGGGCAGGGGCGCTCCATGTCGGGGCCGACGGGGCGCTGGCCTACGGCGACCTCAGGGGCGAGGCCGCGCTTGCCGCCCTGCCGTCCGGGGCGCCGCTGCCGGTGCGGGCCGATGCGGCGCTGCCGGCCGCCGACCTCGCGCGCCTCCTGTCGCGTCTCGCCGGGGCCGGCGTGACCGAGGTGCGGCTCGCGACGGTGCCGCGATGAGGCTCTGGGTCGAGATCCCGGTCTGCCTCGGGCTCGCCGCCGGGCTCCACCTCGCGATCCTCGGCGGATGGCCCGGGGGCGCGCCCGAGGCGGCCGGGTCGGACGGCGCGGCGCTCGTGTCACTCGCGGGGCAAAGCGGCGCGGTCGAGGCGCTGATTGCGGCATGGGAGGCGCCCCCCGATGCGATGCAGGCAAGCGCCGCGCCGCCAGGGCCGGCCCTGCCGGACCCGCCCGCCGCGCCCCTCCTGCCTGCCGGGCCGCCACGGCCAGCCCAAGCCGCGCCGCTCGCGGCGCCCGACGGATCGGTCGCCTCCCTGTCGCGGCCGGAACCGCCGCCCGCGCCGCCCGCGCCCTCGGCCGCTGCCCCGCGGGGCGCCGCGCCCGAGCATCCCGTGCCCGCCCGATCCGGTGCTCCGCCCCGGGCAGAGGCGCCCCCGGCCCCGCCGGTCCGGCCCCTCGCACGCCCCGAGGCTCAGGCCCTGGCACGGCCGCAGCAGGCGGCGGCGGGGGCCGGGGGCGGCGACGCCCGGGGCGCGCGCGAGGAGGCCGCCGAGGCCGCCGCCCTGTCCCCGAGCGCGCGGCGCAGCCTCGTGGCCGCCTGGGGCGCCGAGATCCGCGCGCGCATCGAGGCGCGCAAGGTGCCGCCCGAGGTGCGCGCCTCGGGCCGGTCGGTCCTGCGCATCACCGTCGCCCGTTCGGGCGCGGTCGAGGAGGTGCGCGTCGTCGAGAGCGCGCGCGTGGCCGCGCTCGACGCGGCGGCCCTCCGCACCGTCCGCAGCGCCGGGCGACTTCCCGCGGCGCCGGCCGCGCTCGACCTCGCGCGGGTCTCCTTCGATCTTCCGATCCTGTATCCGGCTAACTGAATCTTCATTCCGGGCCGGGTAAGACACCCTGCCGGCTGGCGCTTCGCCGGCCGCTTCTCCGCAAGAGGCCCGTCCTGGAACCCGTCCGCCGCACCGACATGGCCCGATCGCAGGGGCGCCGAGGATGATGGCACCTCCCATCCGCGTCCTCATCGTCGACGACAGCGCGACGATCCGGCGGCTCCTGCGGGCGACCATCGCCACGGACCTGCGGCTCGAGGTCGTGGGCGAGGCCTCCGATCCCTACGAGGCGCGCGAACTGATCAAGGCGCTCGATCCCGACGTCCTGACGCTCGACGTCGAGATGCCGCGGATGAACGGTCTCGACTTCCTGGAAAAGCTGATGCGGCTGCGCCCGATGCCCGTCGTCGTCGTCTCGACGCGGACACGCGACAAGACGGCCGAGGCGCTGCGCGCCCTCGCGCTCGGTGCGGTCGACAGCGTGGACGTCTCGCGGCTTCAGGTGGAGGTGGGCGTGCGGCGCAAGCTCCTCGCCACTCTGCTCGCGGCAGGCACCGCCTCGGTGCATCACATCGGGGCGGCCCGCGGCGCCTCGGCGTCGACCGGACCGGCGCCGGGCTTTGCCTGGAACGGGCTCGCCGTGATGATCGGCAGTTCGACGGGCGGGGTCGACGCGCTCGAGCGCGTGCTGGCGGCCTTCCCGGGCGACTGCCCGCCGACGCTCATCGCCCAGCACATGCCGGCCCCGTTCCTCGAAAGCTTCGCGCGGCGGCTCGACGGCATCCTGGCCCCCAGCGTCGTGATCGCGCAGGGGGGCGAAGAGCTGCGACCCGGGCGCGTCCTTCTGTCCGGCGGCGGCACCCACCATCTCGTCATCGCGGGCGGACAGCCTGTGACCGGGCTCGTCCCTTCCGAAACGGACGATCTTTACGTGCCCTCGGTCGACCGGCTGTTCCACTCGGCGGCGGCGCTCGGGCGGCGCGCGGTCGGCGTGATCCTGACCGGCATGGGCCGCGACGGGGCCGACGGCCTTCTCGCGATGCGCGACGCCGGGGCGCGCACGCTTGCGCAGTCGGCCGAGACCTGCGTGATCGACGGCATGCCGCGCGCCGCGCGCGAGGGCGGCGCGGTCGAGCGATCGGTGCCGCTCGACGCACTCGGCAGCGAAATCCTCAAGCTCTGTTCCAACATGGAAGCCATCACGCCATGACGACCACACATCTCGCTGGGCGACACGCTCCCGTCTTCATCGCGCAGGGCGAATACGCGGTGGGCGACGAGCCCGAGATGGTGGTCAGCACCATCCTCGGCTCCTGCGTCGCGGTCTGCCTGCACGATCCCGTGCAGAACACGGGCGGCATGAACCACATCCTCCTTCCCGACTCGGGCGGCGGGCATCTTGGTGCGCTGAGCTTCGGCGCCAGCGACATGGAGCGGCTCATCAACGCGCTGATCAAGCGGGGCGCCTCGCGCGACCGGCTCGAGGCCAAGGTCTTCGGCGGCGCGGCGGTCGTGGCAGGGCTGTCGGACATCGGCGCGCGCAACGTGGCCTTCGTCCGCTCCTTCCTCGCGGCCGAGGGGATCCGCCTGCTGTCCGAGAACGTGGGCGGCGACCGGCCACGCCAGATCCGCTTCTGGCCCCACTCGGGACGCGCGCAGCACCGGCTCGTCGGGCTGACCGATGTCGACGAGGTGCGTCCCGCGCCGCCGCCGCGCGCGAACGGGGTCGAGCTGTTCTGACTGGACCCCGGACAAGGCCGCTTGCCCTCGGCCGCGCCGGGCCTTAGGCCTCGGGCATGCGACTTCTCTTTCTCGGCGACGTGATCGGGCGGACGGGCCGCGCGGCGGTGGCCGCGCGGCTGCCGAAGCTGCGCGCCGACTGGCGGCTCGACTTCGTCGTCGTGAACGGCGAGAACGCGACCTCGGGGGCGGGTCTGTCGGCCGCGCATGCCCGCGCGCTGCTCGACGCCGGGGCCGACGTCGTCACGCTGGGCGACCACGCCTTCGACCAGAGCGACATGCTCCAGTTCATCGAGACCGAGCCACGCGTCCTGCGGCCGCTCAACTACGCCAAGGCCGCGCCCGGCGCCGGGGCGCGCGTCTTCACGGCGCCGGGCGGGCGCAAGGTGCTCGTCGCCCAGGCGCTGGGGCAGGTCTTCATGAAGCGCCCCTTCGACGACCCGTTCTCGGCCGTCGACGCGGTGCTGCGCGCCCATCCGCGCGGCGGGCTGGTGCAGGCCGCGCTGATCGACATCCACTGCGAGGCGACGTCCGAGAAGATGGCGATGGGCCACTGGTGCGACGGCCGTGCGAGCGTCGTCGTGGGCACCCATACCCACGTGCCCACGGCCGACGCCACGATCCTGCCCGGCGGCACCGCCTACCAGACCGACGCCGGGATGTGCGGCGACTACAATTCGGTCATCGGGATGGAAAAGGACGAACCCATGCGACGCTTCATCACCGGCATGGGCAAGGGCCGGTTCCAGGCGGCCGAGGGCGAGGCGACGCTGGCGGGGCTTTACATCGAGACCGACGACCGCACCGGCCGGGCGACGCGGGTCGCCATGGTGCGCGAGGGCGGGCGGCTCGAGCCGGCCGCACCGTGAGCGGGCGGGCGGGTCTCGTCCTCGTCGTTGCGCTGCTCGGCGCGGGCTGGGGCCTGACCGTCCCGCTCGCCTTTCGCTCGTCAATGCCGGGGTCTCTGCCGGCTGTGTCTGGATGGTGGGCCGCGCCGGGGCAGTCTTCGCGGCGCAGGTCAGCTACCTTGTCACCGCCTTCGGGGTGGGCCGGGCGATGGCGATCCTGGGCGAGCGGTTTTCCGCAACCGTCTGGCTTGCGATGCTCATGATGTTCGCGGGATTGTTCCTCGTTCAGCCACGGCCGAAGCCGCCCGTTGCGGTGCCCCGTCCGCTCGGTCAAGATGCGGTCTGACGACCGATCGGAGCTGCCGCCCCCATGCTGACCCTGCCTCTCGGCGCGACCGGGACCGCCCTTCTTGCGCTCGGCGTGGTGGTCGTGATGCTTGTCCTCTTCGTGCGCGAGCGCTTTCCGCCCGAGGTCACGGCGCTCGCCGGGGCCGCCTTCATGCTGCTCGTGGGCATCGTGCCCTACGACGCGGCGCGCGAGGTGCTGTCGAACCCCGCGCCCTGGACGATCCTCGCCATGTTCCTGATCATGGGCGGGCTCGTGCGCACCGGGTCGCTCGACTGGCTGACGAAGCGCGCCGAGGCGCAGGCCGACCACCGACCCGTCGTGACGCTGTCGATCCTCTTCGTCTTCGTGGCCTTCGCCTCGGCGATCATGAACAACACCCCCGTCGTCGTCGTCATGATCCCCGTCTTCATCCAGGTCGCGAAGAAGCTCGGCCTCGCGCCGTCGAAGCTTCTGATCCCCCTCAGCTATGCCGCGATCCTCGGCGGCACGATGACGCTGATCGGAACCTCGACGAACCTTCTCGTCGACGGGGTGGCGCGGTCGAAGGGCCTCGAGCCGTTCGGGATCTTCGAGATCCTGCCGCTCGGGCTTCTCCAGGTCGTGCTGGGGCTCGCGTACATTGCCTTCGTCGGACGGCACCTTTTGCCCGACCGCCCGTCGATGAGCGGGATGCTCTCGGACCGCCGGAAGTTGAAGTACTTCACCGAAGTCGCTGTTCCGGAAGGGTCTTCTCTTGTCGGGCAGCGCGCGGTCGAGGTCGATCTCTTCCGCCGCGACGGCGTGCGGCTGATCGACGTCCTGCGCGGCGACGCCTCGCTGCGGCGCGACCTGCCCGCCGCGGTGCTCGAGGCGGGCGACCGGGTGGTGCTCCGCAGCGAGATGGCCGAGCTTCTGGGCCTCCAGGCCTCGCGCGACGTGCGCATGGTCGACAAGCTGTCCTCGGTGGCGACCGAGACCGTCGAGGTGCTGATCACGCCGGGCTGCCGGATGATCGGCCGTTCGCTCGGGTCAATGCGGCTCAGGCGGCGCTATGGCGTCTATCCGCTGGCGGTGCACCGGCGCGACCAGAACATCGGGCGCCAGCTCGACGACCTCGTGGTGGTCGTGGGCGACACGCTGCTGCTCGAGGGCGCGCCCGAGGACATCCAGCGCCTCGCGGCGGACATGGACCTCGTCGACATCGCGCGGCCGACGGTCAAGGCCTATCGCCGCAGCCGCGCGCCCGTCGCGGTAGGCGCGCTTCTGGGGCTCGTGATCCTCGCGGCGCTCGGCGTGGCGCCGATCCTCGTCTGCGCGGTGATCGCGGTGGCGGTGATCCTCGTCACCGGCTGCATCGATTCGGACGAGGCGTTTTCCTTCGTCGACGGGCGGCTTCTGGCGCTGATCTTCTCGATGCTGGTCGTGGGCGTGGGCCTCGACCAGTCCGGGGCCGCGCGGATGGTCGTGGGCTGGGTCGAGCCCGGTCTCGTGGGCCTGCCGCCGGTGCTTGTGATCTTCTGCGTCTACGCGCTGGCCTCGACGCTGACCGAGGTCGTGTCGAACAACGCCGTCGGCGTGATCTTCACCCCCATCGCGATCGAACTGGGGCTTGCGCTCGGGATCGACCCGCGGGCGCTCGTCGTGGCGGTGATGTTCGCGGCCTCGGCCGCCTTTTCGACGCCGATCGGCTACCAGACCAACATGCTGGTCTACGGCCCCGGCGGCTACCGCTTCACCGACTTTCTGCGGGTGGGCATCCCGCTCAACATCCTGCTCGGCATCACGGCGAGCCTCACCATCCCGCTGATCTGGCCGGTCTAGCCGAATCCGGTCTCGCGGATCTGGTCACCATGCTGGTCGAGCATCGGGGCGGTCCTGCCGGTCTCGAGCGTGCTTTCGGAGAACCTCAGGGGCGCGCGGACCCCGTCGACGCCTTCCGGGCGGATGTGAAGGCCGCGCGCGATAACCTGTTCATCCTCAAAGACTTGCGCGATGGAGTTGATGGGCCCTGCGGGCACCCCAACG
>DAINOF010000137.1:0-7831 GCA_036735505.1 Paracoccaceae bacterium | reverse complement strand
AAGGCCCGACCTGTTCAAGAAGCGTGTCTACAATCACGCGGGATGTGACACCTAGGCTGCCGGCACCGCCCCGCATCAAGGACAGCCCGTGATCCCCGAAACCGCCCGCTACGCGCTCGTCATGCTGGCCGCGGGGATCGGCATCCCCGTGCTCGCCGCCCTCAACGCCGCCCTCGGCCAGAGGATCGGCAGCCCCGCCGTCGCCGCCTTCTGCCTGTTCCTCGTGGCGCTTGCGGGGACGGCCCTCGTGGTCGCCGCGACGGGGATCGGCGCGGTTCGGCAGCTGGCCGCCCAGCCGCGGCACCTGTTCCTCGCGGGGCTCTTCGTGGCCTTCTACGTGCTGTCGATCACCTGGATCGCGCCGCGCTTCGGGGTCGGGAACGCGGTGTTCTTCGTGCTCCTCGGCCAGCTCGTCGCGGCTGCGGCCATCGACCACTTCGGCCTCTTCGGCGCCCGAATCTCCCCGCTTTCGCCGCAGCGCGCGGTCGGCATCGCGCTGATGGCGGCCGGCGTCCTCGTCACCCAGCGGGCCTGAGCCGTCACTCCTGGATCGACAGGAGCCAGGCCGCGAGGTCGACCACGGCGGCCTTGGTGATCACCGGCGTGCCGTCGGCCGCGTCGATCACCGCGGGCTCGCCGCCGAGCAGCTGCCCGAACAGCGGCATCGGCCCCCCGTGCGACAGGATCATCGTCCGCCCGTCGATCGACCGGACGATCCGCTCCATCGGGAAGGCGCCGCCCTCGGCCGCGGCGAGGCCCGTGAGCGGCGGCGGCTTCACCGCGAGGATCTGGGCCATCGGCCCGTCCCCGGCCGCCCCGGCCCCGTGGCAGGCGGCGCAATGGCCGGCGAAAAGCTCCGCGCCCCGCACGGCGTCCTGAGCCGCGGCCGGCGCCGCCAGAGCGAAGACAAGCAGGATCGACAAGCGCATGGGCAGGGTCCCCTTTCCGCACCGACCCTGTCAGAACGCCCCGGCCTGCGCATTGATCCCGATCATGCCGGCACGATCCGCCCCGCCTCGAGCCGCACGACGCGGTCGAGCCGCCGGGCGAGGTCGTGGTTGTGCGTGGCGATGAGCGCGCCAAGCCCCGTTTCGCGGACCACATCCATCAGCACGCCGAACACCCGTTCGGAGGTCTCGGGGTCGAGGTTGCCGGTCGGCTCGTCGGCGAGAAGGAGCTTCGGCGCATTGGCGAGCGCGCGACAGAAGGCCACGCGCTGCTGCTCGCCGCCTGACAGCTCCGCCGGCCGGTGGTCGGCGCGCGGCGCGAGGCCGACGCGCCCCAGAAGCTCCGCCGCCCGGGCCCGCGCCGCGCCCCCCGCGACGCCATCGGCGAGCTGCGGCAGGACCACGTTCTCGAGCGCCGAGAACTCCGGCAGCAGGTGGTGGAACTGGTAGACAAAGCCCACGATCCGCCGCCGCGCCTCGGTCCGGCGCCGGTCGTTCGCGCCCGTCATGTCATCGCCCGCCAGCACCACGCGGCCTGCGTCGGCCGTGTCGAGAAGCCCCGCGATGTGCAGAAGCGTCGACTTCCCCGCCCCGGACGGCGCGACGAGCGCCACGGCCTCGCCGGGGGCGATGCGGATCGAGACCTCGCGCAGCACCTCGACCGAATGGGGCCGGCCGCGGTTGTAGGTCTTCGACACGGCCTCGAGCCGCAGGGTGTCATTCATACCGCAGCGCCTCGACCGGGTTCATCCGCGCCGCCCGCCGCGCCGGCAGAAGCGTGATCAGGAACGACAGCGACAGCGACAGCCCGACCGCCGTCAGGATGTCGCCCAGTTCGAGCTTCGCCGGCAGGCGGTAGATCCCCCGGATCGTCGGATCCCAGACCCCGCCGCCCGAGGCGCCGTTGATGAAGGCGAGGATCGGGTCAAAGTAGATCGCGAAGAGGCAGCCGAGCACGACGCCCAGCGCCGTGCCGATGAGCCCCACGAGCGACCCGCAAAGGAAGAAGACCCGCATCACCGAGCCCTCGGTCAGCCCCATCGTGCGCAGGATGCCGATGTCGCGCCCCTTGTTCTTCACCAGCATCACGAGCCCCGAGATGATGTTCATCGACGCGATCAGCACCAGCACCGACATGAGCACGAACATCACCGTGTCTTCGACTTCGAGCGCGCGCAGGAACCCCCCCGCAGACTCGCGCCAGGTCCAGACGAGCGTCGCGGGCCCGCCCGCCTGAAGGATCGCGGGCAGAAGGCGGTCGACCTCCTCGGGCTCGGCCACCATCACCTCGATCTCGTCGGCGCCCCCCTCGCGGTCGAAGTAGAGCTGCGCCTCGGCGAAGGGCATGTAGACCCGCGTGCGGTCGATGTCGTAGCGCCCGGCGGTGAAGATGTAGACGACCTCGTAGTCCGAGATCCGCGGCGAGGTGCCGAAGGGCGTCCGCACCCCCTGCGGCGAGATCATCTGCACCGTGTCGCCGACGCCCACGCCCAGCGCCCGCGCCACGCCCGAGCCGATGGCGATGCCGTCGCCGAAGCGCGCGATGTCGCCCTGCGCCTCTTCGGGGGCCGCGACCCGCGGGATCGTCATGAGGTCGGCGGCGCGGATCCCGAAGACCTCGACGCCCGAGTTGTTGCCGAAGGCCGTCGCCATGACCTGCCCCTTCACGAGCGGGGCCGCGCGGGTGACGCCGGGGACGGCGGCGATACGGTCGGCCAGCGCGTCGAAGTCGCGGATCACCCGGCTGACCTGCCCGGTCTCGGTCTGGTAGGACTGCGAATAGACGCTGACATGGGCGTTGGCCCCGAGGATGGTCGCCACGAACTCCTCGCGGAAGCCCGAGCGCACCGCCAGCGTTATGATCAGCGCCGCGACCGCCAGCATGATGCCGACAAGGCTGATCCAGGTCATCACGCTCACCCCGCCCTCGGACCGGCGGGCGCGGAGATAGCGCCAGGCGATCATCCACTCGAAGCGGGAAAAGGGTCGGGGGGACATGCGGACGGGACCTTTCGCGGATCCCGTCCCACATGCGGCCTGCCGCGCCGGGGGTCAAGCACCCCGGCGCGGCCGCATCTCACGCGGGCTTTGCACCCGCGGCGGCGGCCGGGGCCTCGCCCGCGAGCACCTTCCACAGCACCGCGCCGAGCGCGCCCCCCACGAGCGGCGCCAGCCAGAAGAGCCAGAGCTGCGCGATGGCGGGGCCCTCGGCGAAGAGCGCGACGCCGGTCGACCGGGCCGGGTTGACCGAGGTGTTCGTGACCGGGATCGAGACGAGGTGGATCAGCGTGAGCGCAAGTCCGATGGCGATGGGCGCGGCCATGGCATGGGCGCCCGGCGCCGTCGCGCCGAGGATCACGACAAGGAACCCGGCGGTCAGCACCACCTCGATCAGGAAGGCCGAGGTCAACCCGTAGCCCCCCGGCGAGGCCGCGCCGTAGCCGTTCGAGGCGAAGCCGCCGACCCCGGTGAAGCCCGCCTGCCCGCTCGCGATGACGTAGAGCAGGAGGCCGGCGAGGATCGCCCCCACCACCTGAGCGCCCCAGTAGGGCAGGAGGTCGCGGCTGGAAAAGCGCCCGGCCAGCATCAGGCCCAGCGAGACGGCCGGGTTGAAATGCCCGCCCGAGATCGGGCCGAGCGCATAGGCCATGGTGAGCACCGTGAGGCCGAAGGCCAGCGAGACCCCGAGAAGCCCGATCCCGACCTCCGGGAAGCCGGCGGCGATCACGGCGCTGCCGCAGCCCCCGAACACGAGCCAGAACGTGCCGACACCCTCGGCCGCGAGTTTCCTGAACATGAAATGCGTCTCCAAAGAAGTTGGGGGGAGAATCGGCCCCCTCAAGCGGAAGCCTTAACCGAGTTCCGTGACAACCCAAGCGGTAACGCAGACCGACGGCATCGTGATCTTGCGCCCCGTAACGCGCCCGATCGGTCTTTACGAACCGCATCGACCGACACCCAGCATGCGGAGCACCCCACTCAACCGTTTTCGTGACGAACAACATCACCAACTCCATCGGCTTCCGCACGATCACCGACGTGGCAAGGGTGAACAGCTTCACGCTGTCCCACCACGACCTCGACTGGTCGGACTTCGGCTTCTCCGGCACGCCGATTGCGCCGGTGCTGCCGCCGCCGCCCCCGCCGCCGCCGGTCCTGAACCGGATCGAGGGCACCGCGGGCCGCGACGTGCTGCGCGGCACGGATGGCGACGACCTGATCGTCGCGAACGGGGGGAACCGCGACCGCCTGACCGGCGGCGAGGGCAACGACACCTTCGTCTTCGGCGCGCAGACCGGGAACGGCGTCCGCGACATCGCCGTGATCACCGACTACGACGCCTTCGAGGACACGCTCCTGCTGACGAACGGGGCCAGGATGCTGCGCTTTACCGAAAAGGGCGATACGGTGACGATCTTCCTGTCCGGGGGAGATGGCGACAGGATCATTCTGCAGAACGTCCCCGACAGCGGGCCGCTTTTCAAGATCCAGTTCGACCCCGACTTCATCGTCTGACGCATCGGGCGCGGCAGGCTTCGCGCCTGCCGCCTCCGCCTCAGGCGTAGATCTGCGCGATCCTGTCGACGGCCGCCTCGGGGCTCATCTCCTCGCTCTCGCCGGTGCGGCGCGAGGTCAGTTCCACCACGCCGGCCGCCAGCCCCCGCGGCCCCACGGTGATCCGCCAGGGCAGCCCGATCAGGTCCATCGTCGCGAACTTGGCGCCCGCCCGCTCCTCGCGGTCGTCGTAAAGGGCCTCGAGCCCCTTGGCGGCCAGCGCCTTGTAGAGCCCCTCGCAGGCCGCATCCGCCGCGCCGTCGCCCTGCTTGAGGTTGACGATGCCGGCGTGGAAGGGCGTCACGCCCTCGGGCCAGATGATGCCCTTGTCGTCGTGGTTGGCCTCGATCAGCGCGCCCACGAGGCGGCTCACCCCGATCCCGTGCGAGCCCATGTGGACCGGCACCCGCGCGCCCTCGGGCGTGGTGACGACCGCGCCCATCGGTTCGGAATACTTGGTGCCGAAGTAGAAGATCTGCCCCACCTCGATGCCGCGTCCCACCCGGCGGCGATCCTCGGGGATGGCCTCGAAGGCGGCCGCGTCATGGGTCTCGTCCGTGCGGGCGTAGAGCGCGGTGAATTCGTCGCAGACAGCCTGCACCGCGGCCGGGTCGTCGTAGTCGATGGCGCGGGGCCCCAGCTTCAGGCCCGTCACCGCGTCGTCGTAGAACACCTCCGACTCGCCCGTGGAGGCGAGCACCAGGAATTCGTGCGTGTCGTCCCCGCCGATCGGACCGCTCGCCGCGCGCATCGGGATCGCCGTCAGGCCCATGCGCTCGTAGGTGCGCAGGTAGCTCACCATGTGGCGGTTGTAGGCGTGCAGCGCGGCCTCCTTCGTGAGGTCGAAGTTGTAGCCGTCCTTCATCAGGAACTCGCGCCCCCGCATCACGCCGAAGCGCGGCCGGATCTCGTCGCGGAACTTCCACTGGATGTGATAGAGCGTCAGCGGCAGGTCCTTGTAGGACCCCACATGGGCGCGGAAGATGTCGGTGATCAGCTCCTCGTTCGTCGGCCCGTAGAGCATGTCGCGCTCGTGGCGGTCCCTGATGCGCAGCATCTCCTGGCCGTAGTCGTCGAAGCGCCCGCTCTCGCGCCAGAGGTCGGCCGACTGGATGGTGGGCATCAGCATCGGGATATGGCCCGCGCGCATCTGCTCCTCGTGCACGATCCGCTCGAGGGTGCGCAGCACCTTGTAGCCGAGCGGCAGCCAGGAATAGATCCCCGCGCTCGCCTGCTTGATCATGCCTGCCCGCAGCATCAGCCGGTGCGAGGCGATCTGCGCCTCGGCGGGATTCTCCTTGAGGACCGGAAGGAAATAGCGGGAAAGGCGCATGCGGGGCCCCTGTTGGCGTTGATCGCGCCGTCTATGTCACCCTGCAGGGCGCGAGACAAGTGAGCCCGGCCTTGCGCGCGGGACCGGGTTCGGCGAAGACGGGAGCCGGAGAACCGAGGACACGCGGTCATGGCGCTGCCGGTGCGCGATCAGCTGAAGTACTGGGGGATCGCGGCGGCGGTCTTCTTCGTGCTGCTGTGGCTCCTCTCGGACGTGGTGCTGCCCTTCGTGCTGGGCGCCGCCATCGCCTACCTGCTCGACCCGGTCGCGGACCGGCTGCAGCGGGCGGGGCTCAGCCGTGCCGCGGCAACCGCGCTCATCACGCTCGGGGCGGTGTTCGTCTTCGTCCTCCTCGCGCTTCTCATCATCCCGACGCTGGTGAACCAGGCCACCGGCCTCGTCGAGGCCGCACCGCAGATCGCGGCCGATCTCCAGACCTTCGTGACGGACCGCTTCCCCGACCTCGGCGACGGGGACTCGACGATCCGCCGCTCGCTCACCTCGCTGGCCGAGACGGTGCAGGCGCGGGGGGCCGAGCTTCTCAACACGCTGCTGGCGTCGTTCTCGGGGATCGTGAACGTGATCGTGCTGGTGGTCATCGTGCCGGTGGTGTCCTTCTACCTCCTTCTCGACTGGGACCACATGGTGGCCCGCGTCGACGCGCTTCTGCCGCGCGACCACGCGCCGACGGTGCGCCGGCTCGCGACCGAGATCGACCGCACCCTGTCGGGCTTCGTGCGGGGACAGGGGCTCGTCTGCCTGATCCTCGGGGTCTACTATGCCGTGGCGCTTGCCGCGGTGGGGCTCCAGTTCGGCCTGGTCGTGGGCTTCATCGCGGGCGCGCTGACCTTCATCCCTTACGTCGGCGCGCTGGTGGGCGGCGTGCTCGCCATCGGGCTCGCGCTGTTCCAGTTCTGGGGCGAATGGTGGTGGATCGTCGCGGTCTGGGCGATCTTCCAGTCGGGCCAGTTCGTCGAGGGCAACATCCTCACGCCCAAGCTCGTGGGCTCGTCGGTGGGCCTGCACCCGGTCATGCTGATCTTCGCGCTTTCGGCCTTCGGTGCGCTCTTCGGCTTCGTGGGGCTTCTCGTGGCGGTGCCCGTCGCCGCGGTCCTCGGCGTGCTCACGCGCTTCGGGATCGAGCAGTACAAGGACAGCAGCCTCTACCGAGGGCTCGGCGGCCGGGACGCCGAGTGAGGCCGTGGCCGAACAGCTGACCTTCCGCCTGCCCGCGCGGCCGGCGCTCGGCCGGTCGGACTTCTTCGTGTCGCCCGCCAATGCCGAGGCCGTCGCGCGCGTCACCGACGACGCGGGCTGGCCGCTGGGCAAGCTCGCGCTGAACGGGCCCGAGGGCGCGGGCAAGTCGCACCTGGTGCAGGTCTGGGCGGCCGAGCGCGGCGCGGCGACCGTCGCCGCCGCCGCCCTCCCCCGCGCCGACCTGCCTGCGCTCGCGGCGGGCGGCCGCGTCGCCGTCGAGGATGCCGAGGACGCGGCCGGGGACGCGGACGTCGAGCGCGCGCTCTTCCACCTGCACAACCTCCTGCAGGGCTCGGGCCGGCTCCTTCTGACCGGGCGCGCGCCGCCCGCCCGCTGGCCCGTCGCGCTTCCCGACCTCCGCAGCCGGATCGGCGCCATGGCGGTCGCCACCCTCGACCCGCCCGACGACGCGCTCCTTTTGGCGGTGCTCGTCAAGCTCTTCGCCGACCGCCAGATTGCCGTCGCGCCCGCGCTCGTGGCCTTCCTCGTCCCCCGGATCGACCGGTCCTTCGCGGCGGCGCAGGAGATCGTGGACCGGCTCGACCGCGCCGCGCTGGCCGAGGGACGCGCGGTCACCCGCACGCTCGCCGCGCGGCTTCTGGACATTCCCACCGACGACAGCGCATGATCGGCCCGTCATCCGCGCAACTTTGGCCCCCAACACCCTCATGACACAGACGGATTTCCTCAAGGCGCCGTTCCCCGACCCGGTCGGGGTCGGCGAGGCCGAGCGCGAGGG
>DAINOF010000136.1:0-7871 GCA_036735505.1 Paracoccaceae bacterium | reverse complement strand
CCTGCCCCTTTCATCGCGGGGCCCGATCCGCTAGAAGCGCCCACGTTTGACATCAGGAGGGCCCGATGGGCTACAAGGTCGTCGTCGCGGGCGCCACGGGGAACGTGGGCCGCGAAATGCTGAACATCCTGGCAGAGCGCCAGTTTCCCGTGGACGAGATCGCGGCGCTTGCCTCGCGCAAATCTCTCGGCACCGAGGTCAGCTTCGGCGACAGGACGCTCAAGACGAAGGACCTCGACACCTTCGACTTCGCGGGCTGGGACATGGCGCTGTTCGCGATCGGGTCCGAGGCCACCAAGACCTATGCGCCCAAGGCCACGGCCGCCGGCTGCGTCGTGATCGACAACTCGTCGCTCTACCGCTACGACCCGCAGATCCCGCTGATCGTCCCCGAGGTGAACCCCGAGGCGGTCGTGCATTACCGCCACAAGATGATCATCGCGAACCCCAACTGCTCGACCGCGCAGATGGTGGTGGCGCTGAAGCCGCTCCATGACCGGGCGCGCATCAAGCGCGTCGTGGTCTCCACCTACCAGTCCGTCTCGGGCGCGGGAAAGGAAGGCATGGACGAGCTCTGGGACCAGACCAAGGCGGTCTACAACCCGACCTCCGAGGTGCCGCCGAAGAAGTTCCAGCGCCAGATCGCCTTCAACGTCATTCCCCAGATCGACACGTTCATGGAGGACGGGACGACCAAGGAAGAGTGGAAGATGATGGTCGAGACCAAGAAGATTCTCGATCCCGCCATCAAGGTGACGGCGACCTGCGTTCGGGTGCCCGTCTTCGTCGGCCATTCCGAAGCGATCAACATCGAGTTCGAGGAGTTCCTCGACGAGGACGAGGCGCGCGACATCCTGCGCGAAAGCCCCGGGATCATGGTGATCGACAAGCGCGAGCCCGGCGGCTACGTCACGCCCATCGAATGCGTGGGCGACTATGCCACCTTCATCAGCCGCATCCGGCAGGACGGAACGGTCGAGAACGGCCTGAACCTCTGGTGCGTGTCCGACAACCTGCGCAAGGGCGCGGCGCTGAACGCGGTGCAGATCGCCGAGCTTCTGGGCAACCGCGTCCTCAAGAAGGGCTAGGGGCAGTGCGGCGGCGGGGCTTTGCCGTTCTGCTGGCCCTTGCCCTCGCTGCATCCGCGCCGGGTGCGTCGGCGCTCGAGACCTCGGTCCTCGGCTTCGGCGGAGTGGTGACGCGCAACGCTTGGGAAGAGGTGCTTCTGGTCGCGCCGATCGATCTGGCGAGAGCGGGGCTTTTCGGGATCGCCGGCGCGGTGGCATGGGAGCTGCCGGTGCCCCGGCTCGAGTTCGGGGCGGAGGTTCAGCTTGTCCGCTATGTCGGACGGCAGGACAGCTGGGAAGTCAACGTCGTGCCTGCGATCCTGCGCTGGAGCCCGGGATTTGCCCCCCGCCCGCTCGAGAGCGTGGCCTTCGGTCTGGGCCTGTCCTACGCGAGCGCGCGTCCCGAGATCGAGATCGCGCGCGGCGGCACGGCGAGCCGCGAGAAGTGGTACTGGATGCTCGAGGCCGGCTTCGCCACCGGGCGCGCGGACCGTGACCTGATCCTGCGGCTGCACCACCGCTCGACCGGAGGCGGGACGATCGGCGAGGGCGGAAGCACGAACGCCGTGGTCCTTGGCCTCCGTCAGGCCTTCTGAGCGCAGATTAACCAGCCCTTAGCTGTTGCGTGACAGTGTCTTGCCAGTGACGCCGGAGACACCCATGGAAGAACTGAAGTTCAACTGTCCCTCCTTTCTCGCGCAGCGGTTCTGGCTGCTGTGCACCGAGCGGGAGAAGACGCCCGGAGCGGTCCTGCGCGAGTTCATGGTCCGCGAGATCGCCGCAGCCGACGCCGCCTTCGACATCGACCTCCGGACCGTCACGGGTCAGGACGCCTGGTCGGTGACCGAGGGGCTTCCGGCGCGCCGCTGACCTCTCTCAGCCGGCCCGGACATCGGTAATCAGGAACCCGCCCTTCGGCAGTGCGGGCGTGGCGCGGAAGTTCGGCCGGGCCTGGGGCGTCACCACACGGTAACGGGCACCGGCCAGCCGCCGGGCGAGGACATCCATGATCCGCTGCGTCATCCACTCGCCCGGACAGCGATGCGTCTCGGCATGTCTGCCGCCGCCCTGCGGGATCAACGTCCATGGATCTCCCTTCCGTCCGAGGAACCTCTCGGGGCGAAAACGCGCGGGCGCCTCCCAGCCGTCGGGATGGCGGCTGGTCCCGTAGAGGTCGAGGACGGTGCGGATGCCGGTCGGGATCTCGAACCCGCGCTAGGTCGCATCGGTCACCGGACGGGCCGCGAGAAGGGGGAAGAACGGGTAGAGGCGGCGCACCTCCTGCACGAAGGCGTGGCGAAAGGCGGCGTCGGTCGCGACCGGATCCCTGTGGCGCGGGTGCCGGCCGAGCGCCATGGCGAGAAAGCAGACATAGACGGCCGTGGCCACGGTCGGCCGCAGGAGGCTGAGGAGCTCGCTCGCCGCGGCCTCGGCCGCGACCGGCGTACCGTCGCGGTCGGTCCAGGCGGCGAGCCTCTCCAGGATCGACCCGTCGGTCGGCATCTTGCCGTGCCGGGAGGCGAGGACGAGCTTCTGCGCCCAGTCCTGCGCCCGCGCGCGGTTCATCCGGCCGCGCCTGTACTCAGGCCCCATCGACGCGGCATGAAGGAACATCGAGCACAGCATGACCGAGGTCTCTTCCGCGAAGCGGGGGTCGAGCGGGACGCCGGCCCAGCGGCAGACGGCCACCGTCAGCGCCCGCGCCGCGTGCAGGAAGACGTCCACCTCCTCGGTCGCCGACAGCTCGGGAAGCGCGTCGTCCCAGGCGCGCTCGACGGCGCGGCCGAGCCGGTCGAGCGCGTCGTCGGTCATGATGCCGAGCCACAGCGCCTTGCGGTGCCGGTGCGGCAGCTCCTCGAGACGCTGCACCCCGCCGTCGCCGAAGAGGACATGCGCGATGCGCTCGGGCATCGCCCCTTCGCGCGTGAACACCCCGGGGGCGTAGAAGAAGGCCGCCGCATCTGGACCCGTCAGAAAGACGGCCGGCCGGCCGAGGAGACGCGTGCGGAAGATGTCGCTTTGCAGGGCGCGCGCGCGGCGGGACACGAAGCGGTAGGGATCGGCCAGAAGCGGCAGCGTCGCATCCGGCCAGAGGTCGCGAGGCGGTTGGGTCATGGGGAGAGGTCCGGCGAGGGGGGTTCTTGCGCTGCTCAACCCGCGCGGTCGGACGGTGTTCCTTGGCCGATCAGAAGCGCTCGGCGCGGATCACCTCGGCGTCGGTCACCGACACGATGCCGAGGTGCCGGTCGACCACGGCAAAGGCTGCGTCGAGCAGCCCGTCGAGCCGGTCGGGCCGGATCAGGCAGACCACGGCCAGCATTCCGCCCGCCCGGCTGACCTGCCCCTCCCGGCTCCAGCGGCCCGACCTCCCCGAGCCGCCGACGACGGGGAGGACGGTGAAGCCGGTCACGCCCGCATCGGTGAGGGCCTGCGTCAGCCGGCGCTCCATCGGCGCCTCGATCAGGATTTCAACGCGCTTGGCCTTGTGGGTCTGCATGGGTCACGATCCGGCGAGGGCCCCGGCGACCGCGACGTAGAGCGGGATGCCGAGGGTGAGATTGAAGGGAAAGGTCACGCCGAGCGAGAGCGTGAGGTAGATCGAGGGATTGGCTTCGGGAAGCGCGACGCGCATCGCAGCCGGGACCGCGATGTAGGAGGCCGAGGCGGACAGCACCATCATCAGCGCCGTGCCCCCCGCCGAGAGCCCAAGGGCCAGCGCCGCGCCGAGGCCGAGGACGCTTCCCGTCAGCGGCATGACGAAACCGAAGACGACGGCACCCGGCCCGAGGACGCCGCGGCTTTCGCGCAGGCCGCGCCCGGCGACGAGGCCCATGTCGAGAAGGAACAGGCAGAGCACGCCCTTGAACGGGTCGACGATGAGCGGCGCGATCTCGGCGAGGCCGTCCTCGCCCGTCGCCCAGCCGATCGCGAAGGCGCCGACGAGAAGCACGATCGAGCCGTTCAGAAGGATCTCGCGCCAGAGCCCCTCGTCGACGTCGGCCCGCCCGCCGCCGCGCATGGCGAGCCAGAGGGCCGAAAGGATGGCGGGCGCCTCCATCACAGCGGCGACCGCGACCATGTAGCCCTCGAAGGCGATGCCGCTGCCCTGCAGGACCGAGGTCGCCGCGACGAAGGTGACGATGGAGATCGACCCGTAATGCGCGGCGACGGCGGCGGCGTCCACGAGCGGAAGGCGGGTGAGCACCTTGAGATAGCCGAAGGCGATGAAAGGCAGCCCCAGCGACAGGACGACCCCCGCGACAAGCGCACCGACGAGCGTCGCGTCGATGCCATGGGCGGCCACGCCCGCACCGCCCTTGAAGCCGATCGCGAAGAGCAGGTAGATCGACAGCCCCTTGGCCACCGCTTCGGGGATCGAAAGGTCCGATCGGGCAAGCGCCGCGGCGAGGCCGAGCACGAAGGACAGGATGATCGGCGACAGGAGGTTGTCACCGGCAAGCGTCAGGATTTCCGTCATCCGTCCCCGTTCCCCCTCGCGCTCCCGCTGATGCTCCGACCGGCAGGGCGCGGCCGCGCGCCGTAACTTAGGCGCCTGCCGCGCCGGCCGCAACGCCGGTCCGGCGCGGCAGCGCATCGCGGGCTTCCCACGAATTGAAGCGATTTTCCCGCTTGCGGCGAACGCTTTCTTTGCCTTCTCGGGCGACTCTCTCGCCCGTGGGAGTTTGAACGGGTGGTGAATATGCGCCAGGTGACGCGACTTGTACATTTTGAACGAACAGAAATCGACGCCGGGCGCATTCAGGCGCTCGCGCGCGACATGGGTCATCCGTCGGCCGAGCGGCTGTTCGGCCGTGCGCTCGACGACATCGAGGATCGCTTGCACGCCGTCGACCGCGCGGTGTGCCGCGGCGACCTGAGGGGCGCGGCACAGCGCGCGCGCCAGCTGGCCACGGTGGCGGATGCGGCGGGGCTCACCGGCGTGACGCGCGTGGCGCGCATGGTGGCGGAGGCGGCCGAGGCCGGCGACGGTGCCGCGCTCGGTGCGACGCTCTCGCGGCTGTCGCGTCTCGCCGACGGCGCGGTCTGCGCGATCGGGGAGGCGTGGGCCGCGCGGCTCTGAGCCGTCTTGCGGGCGGTCGCGAACCGGCTAGGGTGGCCCGAAACCGGAGGCCCCCGATGTCCGACCTGACCTTCGCGCCCGACGACGGGCCCGCCGTTCCGCTGCATGCCGTGACGAAACCCGGGCTGGCGGCCTGGCTTGCGGCGCAGGCGCCGCGCGTTCGCTCCTGGGCCGAGGCGACGGGGTTCGAGGCGGGCGCCGGGCAGGTGCTGCTCGTCCCCGACGACGCGGGGCAGGTCGCATTCGCGGCCGCGGGGCTTGGCTCGGCCAAGGACGCGGGGCGCGAGCGGTTCGGCCTGGCCAAGGCCCGCGGGGCGCTGCCCGGCGGGACCTACCGGCTGGAAGGCAACCTTGCGGGGGAGGAGCTCGAGGCGGCGGCGCTCGGCTGGCTTCTGGCCGGGTACCGCTTCGCCCGCTACAAGGCGGGCGCGCCGCCCAGGGCGCAGCTTGTCACGCCGGCCGGCGTCGACCGCGGGCGGCTCGAAGCGATCGCCGCGGGCGAGTCGCTGACGCGCGATCTGATCAACACGCCCGCCTCCGACATGGGGCCTGCGGAACTGGCCGCCGCCGCGGCCGAACTCGCGCGTGAATTCGGCGCGGCGGTGGCGGTGACCCAGGGCGAGGACCTTCTGTCGGCCAACCTGCCCATGATCCACGCCGTGGGCCGCGCCTCAACCCGCGCGCCCCGGCTCATCGACCTGCGCTGGGGCGAGACGGGCCCGCGACTGGTGCTCGTGGGAAAGGGCGTGTGCTTCGACACGGGCGGGCTGAACCTCAAGCCCGCGGGGTCGATGGGGCTGATGAAGAAGGACATGGGCGGGGCGGCCACGGTGCTGGGGCTCGCCCGCATGATCATGGCGCTGAAGCTGCCGCTCAGGCTGCGCGTGCTGATCCCTGCGGTCGAGAACGCGGTCTCGGGCGCATCGTTCCGGCCGCAGGACGTGCTGACCTCGCGCAAGGGGCTGACGGTCGAGATCAACAACACCGATGCCGAGGGGCGGCTGGTGCTGGCGGACGCGCTGACGCTGGCGTCGGAGGAAGGCGCAGACCTTCTGGTGTCGATGGCGACGCTGACGGGGGCCGCACGCGTGGCGGTGGGCCCCGACCTCGCGCCCTTCTTCACCGACGACGAGACGCTGGCGGCGGCCCTGTCCGAATGTGCCGCCAAGGTGCGCGACCCGGTCTGGCGCCTGCCGTTCTGGGAGCCCTACGAGACGCTGATCGAGCCCGCCATCGCCGATCTCGACAACGCGCCCTCGGGCGGCATGGCGGGGTCGATCACGGCCGCGCTGTTCCTGCGCCGCTTCGCCGAGGTGACGCCTTACGTCCATTTCGACATCTACGGCTGGCAGCCGACGGCGGCGCCCGGGCGGCCCAAGGGCGGGGTCGGCCAGGGGGCGCGGGCGCTTCTCGAGGCGCTGCCGCGGGTTCTCGGCCTGTGAGCGACCCGAGGGTCACGCCCGCCAACGACCAGGTGGCGCATGTGAGCGTCGCGGGCGAATTCCCCGATCGCCTCGCCGTCGAGGGAGAGCCGCGCGCGGTCAGCGTTCCGCTCGCCGACCTGAGGCGGCATCCCGAAGGCCCGCGCGACCGGCAGGCGGCCATGGGAGAGGGATTTCTCGCGCTCGAGGACCGGGACGGCTGGACCTTCGGGACGCTGATGCGCGACGGCTATGCCGGGTGGGTCCAGACGGCGAAGCTCGGGGCGCCGGTCGAGGTCAACTACATGGTTGCGGTGCGAAGCACGCATCTTTACCCCGCGCCCGCCGTCCGGCGCGAGCCGCTGGCCGCGATCTCGTTCGGCGCGCGGTTCCGGATCGTGTCCGAGACCGACCGCTTCATGGAGACCGCGGGCGGCACCTTCCTGCCGAAGCCGCACCTGCGGCCGCTCGAGAGGCCGTTCCGCGATCCCGTCACGGTGGCGCAGCTGTTCTTCGGGACGCCCTATCTCTGGGGCGGGAACTCGGGGAGCGGGCTCGACTGCTCGGGCCTCGTGCAGGCGGCGCTGCTGGCGGCGGGGATCCCCTGCCCCGGCGACAGCGATCTGCAGGAGGTGGCGGTCGGCGAATCGCTTGCCCCCGGGATCCCGCCCGAGCGGGGTGACCTCTACTTCTGGGCCGGCCACGTCGCCATCGCGGTGGACGGCGAGACGCTGATCCACGCCAATGCGCATCACATGGCGGTGGCCTACGAGCCCATCGCCACGGCCATCGCCCGGATCGCGGCGCAGGGCGGCGGGCCGGTGACCGCGCGCAAGCGGGTTCAGTCCTTCGGGCGGTCGTCGTAGTCGGGGTTGAGGATGCGGCGGCTGTCGCCCTCGGGGTCGTCGAACTGGCGCGACTTCAGCGCCCAGTAGAAGGCGGCGAGGCCAAGGCCGCCAAGGAACAGCGACACCGGGATGAGCCAGGCGAGCACCTCCATCAGCGCACCCGCAGCGCGTTGAGGGACACGGTGACCGACGACAGCGACATGGCGAGTGCGGCGGCGAGCGGCGTGGCGAAGCCCAGAAGCGCGATCGGCACGGCGACGAGGTTGTAGGCGCCCGAGATCTGGAAGTTCTCGCGGATGCGGGCGCGGGCGCTGACGGCGGTGCGCGCGGCATCGCCGAGCGCGCCGAGGTCGCGGTTCATCAGCACGATGTCGGAGGCCACCCGCGCCGCGTCGAGCGCCGAGGCGGGCGAGATCGAGACATGGGCGGCGGCGAGCGCGGCGGTGTCGTTGAG
>DAINOF010000135.1:0-7897 GCA_036735505.1 Paracoccaceae bacterium | reverse complement strand
GTCCCCGGCCGCACCGCCGCGGCCCACGCCTCGAGGTCGGTGCCGTCGACGAAGGTCACCTCGACCCCGTAGCGCGTCAGTACCTCCTCGAGGATGTAGAGACACGATCCGAACAGCGCGCGCGCCGACACGACATGGTCGCCGGCCCGCAGCATCGAGGTCAGCGCCCCGTTCACCGCCGCCATTCCGGACGCCGTGGCGAAGCCATCCTCGGCCCCTTCGAGCGCCGCGATGCGCTCTTCGAACATCCGCACCGTGGGGTTGCCGTAGCGGGCGTAGATGAACTCGTCCTCGCCCGCCTTCACGAAGCGCGCCTCGGCGGCTTCGGCGCTGTCGTAGACGAAGCCCTGCGTCAGGAAGATCGCCTCGGCCACCTCCCCGTACTGGCTCCGCCGGATGCCTGCGTGGACGAGCTTCGTCCGTGTGCTCCAGTCCTCTGACATGGGGATGGTCCCTCCGACAAAGTGCCCCACACCGCAGTCGGGGCGCCTTCGTCCCAGACCTCTTTAGCGGCATCTTTAGCGTGGCCCGCAATCCGGTGAACAAATCGCCACGTGGGCCTGCGTTAGCCCGCCGCCCTGTTGCGGTCAAGCATCGTCACGGTGCCGTAACAAGGGCTTCATTCGGGTGTCGTATGTGGTTCCTAAGGAGCAGCCGCAAGATGTAGTAGGAGCCTTGGGGATGCCCCTCGTCCGCATCAATGCCGACGGCGCTCGTCCGGTCATGCTGGACGACCTCGATCTGGCGCTGCGCGACCTGCCTGCGGCCGCGCCGGTGATGGTGCTCATCCACGGCTACAAGTACACGCCCGAACGGCCCGACCGCTCGCCGCACGAACACATCCTTTCGCTGAAGCCGCGCGAGGCGGCACGGGCGATGTCCTGGCCGCGTCACCTCGGCTTCGGCCGGGGCGAGCCCGCGGAGGGCCTCTGCATCGCCTTCGGCTGGACCGCGAACGGCAGCGTCTGGCGCGCCCATGCGGAGGCCCTGCGCGCGGCCGAGGCGCTGGCCCAGATGACCTTGCACCTCCGCCGCACGCATTCGGTCCCGGTCCATATCGTGGGCCACAGCCTTGGCGCCCGCGTCGCGCTCGGCGCCTTCGCCGGGCTGCCGCAAGGCGCGGTGGGACGGGTGCTTCTCCTCGCCGGGGCCGAGACCCGCGCCGAGGCCGAGGCCGCGCTCGCCACGCCGGCCGGGCGCACGGCCGAGGTGGTGAACGTGCGGACGCGCGAGAACACGATCTTCGACCTTCTGTTCCGCGCCGCGATCCACCCGCACCGGCCGCTGACCCGCGCGCTCGGCGCCGGTCTCGGCCGCGAGGACCGGCGCTGGCTCGACCTCGCCATCGACTGCCCGCGGACGCGCGCGCATCTGGGCGCGCTCGGCTACCGGATCCCGCCGCCCGTCCGGACGATCTGCCACTGGTCGGCCTATCTTCGGCCCGGGCTCTTCCCGCTCTACCGCGCGCTCCTGCGCGACGGGCTGCCGCTCTCGGCGCTGCGCGTCCCCGCGTCCGAACCGCTGCCGCCCGTCCGCGCCCTCTTCCCCGAAGCCGCGGCCTGACGACGCCCGGCATCTGCCGGAGCGGGATACCTACTTTCCGCCCGTCTCGATCAGGTACTTCTGCAGCGCGTAGATCTGGGCCCAGAGGAACAGGAACAGGGCGAGCGGGAAGACGAAGGTCTCGATCTTCACCCAGGCGTCCGTGGACATGGTCCGCCACACGACCTCGTTGGCCACCGCGAGCCCTGCGAAACAGGCCGCGAGCCGGCGGGTCAGGATCATCCAGCCCTCGTCCCGCATGGGGAGGAACTCGCTCATCACCCAGGCGAGGTAGGACCGCCCCTGCAGAAGACCCAAGCCCAGGATCGCCGCGAAGACGCCGTAGACGATGGTGGTCTTCATCTTGAAGAACCGCTCGTCGTTGAACCACACCGTCAGCCCGCCGAAGACGATCACCAGCACCGCGGTGAACACCTGCATCCGGCTGATGCGGCCGGTGAGCCACCAGAGCGCCGCGATGGAGGCAAGGAGGACCGGCACGAAGGCGGCGGCGGCGACGATGAAGCCGTCGTAGTCGGTGCCGCCGATCGTGAAGGTCTCGTCGCGGACCCAGAGATAGGCCGCGAAGAACAGAAGCGGCGGCCCGAGTTCGAGCACCTGCTTCAGGGCGGGGTTGATGGTCTTTTCCTGCATGACGTCCGTTCAGCCTCCGAATTCGACTATCACGGCCCCGAGCGCGATCAAAGCCATGAGCGCGAGCCGGCGCGGCCCGACCTTTTCCTTCAGCACGAGCCAGCCGATGAGCGCCGCGAAGACGGTCGAGGTTTCGCGAAGCACCGCCGCCTCGCCCACCTTGTCGAGCCGCGTGGCGAGCATGATCGAGCCGAAGGAGAAGAAGGCCACGACGGCGCCGATCAACCCGCGCGCGAGAAGCGGCCCGAGCGCGGGCTTCACCGCGAGCCTTGGCCAGCGGATGGCCTGCACGATGGGCATGAAGAACCCGTCGATGAAGAAGAACCAGGCGAGGAAGGTGAAGGGGTCGGCGGTCGCGCGGATGCCGTAGGCGTCGTAGGTCGTGTAGAGTGCCACGAAGCCGCCCGTGAGGACAGCGAGCCCGAGCGCCAGAGGCAGGCGTGCCCGGTCGACCACGATGTGGCGGAGGTTGTAGGCGGCGAGACCGAAGATGCCCGACATCAGCACCGCGACGCCGAGCCACTGGAGGGCCGCGAAGGTCTCGCCGAAGAGGAGCATGGCGCCGATGACCGTGAAGAACGGCCCCGTCCCGCGCACGACCGGATAGACGACCGTGTAGGCGCCGAAGCTGTAGGCCGAGGCCTGGGCGATCTTGTAGCCCACGTGGATGATCCAGACGATCGCGAAGATCGGCCACATGTGCGGCTCGGGCCAAGGCACGACGAAGAGCGCGAAGGGGGCGGCGATGAGGCCGTAGCAGAGGTCGATCGCGCCGCGCGACAGCCAGGGGTCGTGGCGGCCCTTCTGCAGCGCGCCGAAGAGCGCGTGGAGGAAGGCCGCGAGCAGCGCAAGCGCGGTGGCGAGATCGCGCCCGGCCTCGGTGCCTTCAAGCGAGACGAGCCAGGCGCTCATGCGGGGCGGAGAGGGCGGGAGGGGGGCTGTCTGCCCCCCGCTCGGCTGCGCCGAGCCCCCCCGAGAGTATTTCTCCCAAGATGAAGCAGGGGCGAGGTCATGCCGCGGCGTCGAGCCCCGTCAGCGCGCGGGCGAAGTCCTCGGGGTCGAAGGGGGCGAGGTCGTCGATCTGCTCGCCCACGCCGATCGCATGGATAGGCAGGCCGAAGCGGTCGGCGAGCGCCACGAGGACGCCGCCCTTCGCCGTGCCGTCGAGCTTGGTCATCACGAGTCCCGAGACATCGGCGAGCCTGCGGAAGATCTCGACCTGGGAGAGCGCGTTCTGCCCCGTCGTCGCGTCGAGGACGAGAAGCGTGTTGTGGGGCGCGTCCGGGTCCTTCTTGCGGATCACGCGGACGATCTTGGCCAGTTCCTCCATCAGGTCCTGCCGGTTCTGGAGGCGCCCCGCGGTGTCGATCATCAGGAGGTCGGCGCCAAGCGCCTCGGCCGTCGTCATGGCGTCGAAGGCGAGCGAGGCGGGGTCGGAGCCCTCGGGCGCGGTCAGGACGGGCACGCCCGCGCGCTCGCCCCAGACCTGGAGCTGTTCCACGGCCGCGGCGCGGAAGGTGTCGCCGGCTGCGATCACCACCGTCTTGCCGGCGGCGCGGAACTGGCTCGCGAGCTTGCCGATGGTCGTGGTCTTGCCCGAGCCGTTGACGCCCACGACGAGCACGACCTGCGGCTTTCTGGGGTAGAGCGGGAGCGGCCGCGCCACGGGCTCCATGATGCGGGCGATCTCGGCGGCGAGGATCTCGCGGATCTCCGCGCTCGAGAGCTTCCGGCCCATCCGGCCCTCGGCGATGTTCGCGGTGACCCGCATCGCCGTGTCGACGCCCATGTCGGCCGCGATGAGGAGGTCCTCGAGCTGTTCGAGCATGGCGTCGTCGAGCTCGCGACGGACGACCATGCGCTGCTCGCCCCGGCCGAAGAGGCGGCCGAGGAAGCCGGGGCGCAGCGCGGGCGCGGCCGGCGCCGAGGTCCGCGTCGCCGTGTCAGGGACTTCCTGCGGATAGGGATCGGAGGCGGGCTCGTCCCAGTCCGGCACCTCGGCCGGCGGCGGGTCGGGCAGTTCGCGCGGCGGGTCGGGCACCGTCGGCGGTTCCGGCGCCGGAGGCGGTTCAGGGGGTGGAGCAGGCGGGATCTCGGGCGCGGGCTCGGGAGGGGCGGGCTGCGGGTCCGGACCGGGCTCGGGGTTGGGTTCGGGGGCCGCGGCCGCGCTGCCTTCGGCTACGATCGCGTCGAGCCCCTCCTCGAGTTTCGAGGAGGACTTGAAGAGCCGTTCCTTCAGTTTCGAGAAGAATGCCATTCGCTGCGTCCTGCTTGAGCCCTTTACGTATCGGCCACGGTCGTAGGATGGAAGAGGTCATGCCCGAGGAGGTAGACCATGTCGCTCTGTCCCCGCAGGCACAATCCAAAGTTGCGAAAAACGCCGGTGCCATGATACCCGTGTCAGTGCACCCTTGGTGAGGGCTGCGGGCTGCGGGTATGTCGAGAAAGGAAAGCCAGATGGTGTGGGTTCCCTATGGAGCCGCGGTAACGCCCACGGCCGGCGCCATGATGACCATTAACACCCCCCCGGCCATGCCGACACCGGCAAACAACCGGAGCTGGACGCCCGCGGTTGCCACGGCGCGGCAGACGGCACGCGCGGTGCCTGTCGCCAATGCCACGGGAAGCGAGGTGGCGCTGCGCGGCGACCATCGCACACCGGCGCAGATCGACGCTGCTGGCGGACTGTGGTCCCACAGCCACGGCCAGGCCGCGGCCGGCCCGACGGTCGCCGATCCGACCCGCGGAGCCATGTTGCTCGGCCAGCACCGGTCGCCGACTGCGGCCGCAAGGAATGTCGGTCACAATCAACATGACCCCGATGTGCATCAAGCCTTCGCCAACCCGACGCGGATTGTATCGTTCACCCGCGACATTCAGGTCGCCAAGGGCTTTGCCGGCGGCAACGGCCATGTCTATCTCGTACGGGTGAACAAGGGCGTCGACTACAACGCGTACCGGGCAGGCAACGGGATGCAGGCCGAGGTGATGGCCGTACAGGGCGTTGCTCTGCAGGACATCATCGCGGCGCGGAGCATGGCGACCAACCAGATCCAGATCAACTTGGCCTTTCAGCAGGCAAACATGCCGCCGGCGATCTTCAACGCCGCAATGCAGTTGCTGATGAGCTGAGCGAGGCGGCCATCGCCAGGCGGGCGCCGCGCCCTTGTCGTGGGCAGAGGCAGCGCAGGTCGGGCGTCCTGCATCCCTGCTCGTGGCGATTGCCCCTTCCCTGCCTCCTCCGCGCCGGTGGTCGCACCTGTTGCGCGGGCGCGGCGCAAGGATGCCCGGGCGCTCCCGCGCTCTTGACTGGCCATCGGCCGCGGGCTGTGGCAAGACGAGCGCCATGCGTCTGCGCCTTGCCACAGCCCGTGCCGCCGTTCCTGGGACCGTCCTTGGCATCGTCTTTTCGGCTGCCCTCGCGTCTGCCGCTCCGGCAGCCGCGGAAACCCCCATGTCGGCGGCCGAGTTCGAATCCTACGTCACCGGCCGGACGCTCACCTATTCCGCGGGCGGCTTTCCCTTCGGCATCGAGGAATACCGCAAGGGCCGGCGGGTCCTGTGGTCCTTCCTCGACGGGGCCTGCGAGGAAGGGGAGTGGTATCCGGCGGGCGAGATGATCTGCTTCGTCTACGACAGCTACACCGAGCACCAGTGCTGGACCTTCTACCGGCGCGACGGGGGCCTTTTCGCCCGGTTCGAGAACGACCCGAACGCGACCGAGCTCTACGAGACGCGCCAGAGCCAGGAGCCGATCCAGTGCCTCGGCCCGAAGGTCGGGGTCTGAGCCGCCCCGCGGTCCCGGTTTCGCCAAGTTGCTGCCGGAATGCGACCGCAGGCTTCCGGCATCGAGTCCGGAGATATTGCGAAGCAGGTTCGACGTGTGCTCTTCCGCGCTGCCGTCGCGGTGGTCAGGGCCGTGATCACGCTCGTCTTCCTGCCGATGCGGATCGCGGGCTGGCTGCGGGGCGACAGGCCCGGCGACGGCACGGTCACGCTCTACCGGGCGGGTCCCTCCGGCTGGGACTGCTGGACGGCATGGCCGAGCGGGACAGGTGTCTGGAGCATCCATGGCGGCCCCCTCGGCGCAGCGGGCGAGGTGCGGCAGGTGAGCCCGGCCGCCAAGGACGGGGAACTCGCCCGGCGGCGCGCCGCGGGCTTCGCCGGGATCCCCGACGAGGACCACTGGGGGCTCGAGATCGTTTATCGGCTTTCCGGGACCTGGGGGGCGCCCGGCGACATCGAGAAACGCTACCGGCTGCAGGACCGGCTGGACGCGACGCTGGCCTGGAGCGGGCTGGGGCATGTGGACGGGGGCAGTATCGGGTCGGGCACGATGGAGGTCTTCTGCATCGTTGTCGACCCCGGGATCGCGCGGCGCGTGATCGAGGCGGACCTCGCGGGGACCGAGTTCGCGGGTTTCTGGCGGATCGACGCACATCCGCCGACCTCGCGGCTCGACGCGGCCCGGGCCGAGGACGCGTCGGCCCCGGTCACGTGACCTTCGCGTGACCCCGCCGCAGCGACCGGCCGCCACGGGTCAGAAGAGGCTGCCCTGCTCGGGCTTCGGGGGGCGCGCGGGACTGGGAGCCGCGACGGTCCGGGCGCCCGTACCTACGGCGAGGCGGCCGTCGCGGAACTGGATCTCGAGCGCCCCGGCCCGCGCCGCCGCCTCGGCGGTGGTGACGACGGCGCCGTCGGCGCGCACGACGGCATAGCCGCGCTTCAGCGTCTCCTCGTAGCTGAGCGTGCCGAGGACGCGGGCCATGCCGGCGAGCCGGTCGGCGCGCTTGTGGTCTCCGCGCTCCCAGGCCGCATGCAGGCGGCGGGCGCGGTCGGCGAGCCGCTCGCGCGCCTGCGCGATGCGCCGGCCCTCTTCGGCGAGCGCCCGGGCGAAGGCGGGGGCGAGACGGTTGCCGCAGGACATCAGGACCTCCCGGCGCTGCCGGAGCGCGGCCTCGAGCGTGCGGGGTCGCAGTACCGCGGCGGCCTCGGTCAGACGGTTGCGCTTGCGCGCGGCGAGCGCGGTCAGCGCGCCGGGCAGCCGCTCGCCCCAGAGGTCGAGGCGCTGGCGCGGCGCGTCGAGAAGCCGCTCGGGCCGCGGCAGGGCGCGGGCGAGGTCGCGCAGGCGCTGGCGCCGCTGGTCCATCCCGCGCGCGAGCGCGCCGGTGAGCCGCGCGCCCCGGCCGTCGGTCCAGGCGAGGAGGTCCATGCGCACGGGCACGGCCATCTCGGCCGCCGCGGTGGGCGTGGGCGCGCGGCGGTCGGCGGCGAAGTCGATCAGCGTCGTGTCGGTCTCGTGGCCCACGGCCGAGATCAGGGGGATGCGGCTTTCGGCAGCGGCGCGGACCACGATTTCCTCGTTGAAGCCCCAGAGGTCCTCGAGACTGCCGCCGCCGCGGGCGACGATCAGGAGGTCGGGGCGCGGGATCGGGCCGCCGGGCGCCAGCGCGTTGAAGCCGCGGATCGCGGCGGCGACCTCGGGGGCGCACCTGTCGCCCTGCACGGCCACCGGCCAGATCAGGACCCGGCGCGGAAACCGGTCGCGGAGGCGGTGGAGGATGTCGCGGATCACCGCGCCCGAGGGCGAGGTGACCACGCCGATGACATCGGGCAGGTAGGGGATGGGCGTCTTGCGGGCCGGATCGAAGAGCCCCTCGGCCTCGAGCGCGCGCTTGCGCTTGTCGAGCATCGCCATGAG
>DAINOF010000134.1:0-7918 GCA_036735505.1 Paracoccaceae bacterium | reverse complement strand
TTGATCTCGAGGAAGGTGTCGTTGCCGTCGGCCTCGCCGTCGAGCAGCGCCTCGATCTCGGCCTGGCCCGCCTTGTCGCGCAGGCGCTTCAGCGCCTCCTCGGCCTCGGCCACCACGTCGCGGTCGCCCTCGGCCTCGCCCATCTCGATGAGGTCGATGTTGTCGGACAGGTCGCGTTCCATCCCCATGACGCGCGCCACGGCATCGGCCAGCGTCTGGCGGTCGCGCATCAGCTTCTGCGCGCGGCCCGCGTCGTTCCAGAGGTTCGGATCCTCCGTCATCGCGTTCAGTTCCTCGAGCCTGTGACCGGCCATGTCCCAGTCCATCCGCCGCTTCACCAGCGACAGGGACTTGCGGATCGCGGCTACCGCATTCTCGGCCTCGGCTCGCATGGCTATCCCCCCGAATTCCGGTCAGGGCCGGGAGATAGCGCGCGCTCCCGGCAGGAGCAAGGTCAGTAGAGACCGCCCGAGGCGAGCTCGCCCGAGGTCGCCCGCCGCGGCACCTGCGTGATCGCGCCGTCCGGCGTCTGGGTCGTGATCATCTCGTCCGGGCCGAAGCCCGCGCCCCCCATCGGCAGGTCCGACCCAAGCGCGAAGCCGCCGTCGAACATCACGCCGAAGACCGGCTCCTCGCCCGCCCGGAAGAACTCGGCCACCACGTTCGGCCCCGAGGCGCCGTCGGGCAGGCGCGCGCCGGTCAGCCGGTCGATCTTGATGAACTGGCCGCCCGCGGGCACCTCGAACCGGCCGCCGCCGTACTTCGCCACCGCCGTCTCCATGAAGGCCTGGAACACCGGGGCGCAGAGCGTGCCGCCGAAGGCGCGCGGCCCCAGCGAGCGCGGCTGGTCGTGGCCGATGTAGCAGCCGGCCGCGATGTTCGAGGTGAAGCCCACGAACCAGACGTCGCGCGCGTCGTTCGTCGTGCCGGTCTTGCCGCCCGCGGGAACGCCCAGGTTCACCGTCCCCGAAGCCGTGCCCCGGATCACCACGCCCTCGAGCATCGAGGTGATCTGGTAGGCCGTGACCGGGTCCATCACCTGCCGCCGGGTTGCGACGATGGCGGGTGCAACCCCGGGCGCGAGACTGGCCACCCGGCAGTCCGGGCAGTCGCGGTCGTCGTGGCGGTAGATCGTCTGGCCCCAGCGGTCCTGCACCCGGTCGACCAGCGTCGGCTCGACCCGCCGCCCGCCGTTGGCGAACATCGCATAGGCCGCCACCATCTTGTAGAGCGTCGTCTCCTCCGCCCCGAGCGAATTGGCCAGGAACCGGCCCATCCGGTCGTAGACCCCGAAGCGTTCGGCATAGCCCGCCACGGTGTCCATCGTGATCTCCTGAGCGAGCCGGACGGTCATCAGGTTGCGCGACAGCTCGATCCCGGTCCGCAGCGGCTGCGGCCCGTAGAACCGGTTCGAGGCGTTCTGCGGCCGCCAGATGCCCTGCGCCGTCTCGAGTTCGATGGGCGCGTCGAGGATGATCGAGGCGGGCGTGAACCCGCTGTCGAGCGCGGCCGCATAGACGAAGGGCTTGAAGGCCGAGCCCGGCTGCCGCTGCGCCTGGGTCGCGCGGTTGAAGGACGACTCCTGGTAGGAAAAGCCGCCCTGCATGGCCAGGACGCGGCCGGTCTGCACGTCCATCGCCATGAAGGCGCCCTGCACCTCGGGGATCTGCCGCAGGCTCCAGCGCGGGTCGCCGTCCTCGCCGCCGTCGCGCGCGACATGGACGATGTCGCCCCGCGCGAGGATGTCCGAGGCCCGCCGCGCGCCCGAGATCCAGCGCAGGTCCTCCGCCCGGACCCAGTGGCCGTCCGCATCCATCGGCTGGCCCTCGATCCCGAGCCGCGCCGCGCCGTCGACAAGCTCCAGCACCACCGCCGGCTGCCAGCCCTCGACGTCGCGCGGCACCTCTGCGGCGGCGAGCGCGGCGCGCCAGTCCTCCTCCGCCCCCAGAACCTCGGGCGCGAGCGTCACGCCGGTGCCGCGCCAGACGCCCTGGTTGCGGTCGTAATCCTCGAGCGCGCGGCGCAGCGCCGCCCGCGCCTCGGCCTGAAGCTCGGGGTCGAGCGTGGCGCGCACCGTCATGCCGCCGCCGAGGAACTCGCCCTCGCCGAAGTCGCGGCTCAGCTGGCGGCGGATCTCGTCGGTGAAGTAGTCGCGTGGCGGAAGCTGCTGGCGGAAGCCCTCGTAATCGCCGTTCTGCACCGACCGCAGCGGCTCGGCCAGCGCGGTCTGAAGCGTCGCGGCGTCGATGTAGCCGTTCTCGTGCATCTGCCCCAGCACGTAGTTGCGCCGCCCGACAGCCTCGTCCCTCTCGCGCACCGGATGCAGCGCCGCAGGCCGCTGCGGCAGCGCCGCGAGATAGGCGGCCTCTTCCACGCTCAGGTCGGCCAGCGTCTTGTTGAAGTAGGTCTGCGCCGCCGCCGCCACGCCATACGAGTTCTGCCCGAGGAAGATCTCGTTGAGGTAGATCTCGAGGATCTTGCCGCGGTCGAGCGTGCTGACCATCCGCGTGGCGAGGATCAGCTCCTTCAGCTTGCGCTCGAGCTCGCGGTCGCCGCTCAGGAACATGTTCTTGGCGACCTGCTGGGGGATCGTGGACGCGCCGCGAACCGAGGCGCCGCGGGTCTCGACCGCCTCGTAGACGGCGGCCGCGATGGCGCGCAGGTCGAAGCCCTGGTGGTCGTAGAAGTTCTTGTCCTCGGCCGAGATGAAGGCCTGCTTGACCAGATCGGGCACCTCGTCGATGGGCGCATAGATGCGCCGCTCCTGCGCGAATTCATCGATGATGCGGCCCTCGACCGAATAGATCCGGCTGATCGTGGGCGGCGTGTACTGCGCCAGCTGCTCGTGGTTGGGCAGATCACGGCTGAAGGTGTAGAGGATCGCGCCGACGCCAAGCGCCCCCATCACGGCGGCGTTCGTCGCGAAGGCGAAGATCGCCCCGAGGAAGGAGAAGAAGAACCGCAGCACGCCGAGTACCCCTACAGACGGGCCACCTTATACGCGCGCGGCGCCCCGGGGTCAAAACGAAGCGGGCCCGGGTCCCGGTTCCATCGGCGGCTTTCGCATCAAAGACGCGCGAGCGCTTGCGCCCCGGCCGTCCCCGGGCCGATAGAGGGGCCATGACCCCCGATGCGATTCTCTCCACCTACGACGCCGTGGCCGACGAGTGGGACCGCCTTCGCGACCGCACGCTCTACGAGCGGCGCCACCTCGACCGGATGCTCACCCATGCGCCGGGCCGCCGGGTGCTCGACCTCGGCTGCGGCTCGGGCCGGCCGATCGCGCAGTATCTCGTGGACCGGCGCTGCGAGGTCACGGGCGTGGACGGCGCCCCCGCCATGGTCGCGCTGTTCCGCCGCAACGTGCCGCAGGCCGAGGCCGTCGTCGCCGACATGCGCGGCCTCGAACTCGGCCAGAGCTTCGACGCGATCCTCGCCTGGGACAGCTTCTTCCACCTCTCGCCGGACGACCAGCGCGCGATGATGCCGGTCTTGGCCGCCCACGCCGCGCCCCGCGGCGTCGTGATGTTCACCGCCGGCCCCGCCGCGGGCGAACCCGTGGGCGATTTCGCCGGCCATCCGCTCTACCACGCGAGCCTCGATCCCGAGGACTACCGCCAGACGCTCGCGGGGGCCGGCTTCACGCTGATCGACGCGACGCTCGAGGACCCGCTGGCCGAGGGCCACTCGGTCTATCTGGCGCGGTTCACGGGCGGGTCCTGAAAAGCCCGGCCCGCGCCCTCTCTCCGGCCTGCCAGTCCACCAGCGCGTCGCGGATGCCGTCGGCCGCCCTGCCCCGCCAGTCGGGATCGGCGAGCCGCGCGCGGTCGGCCCGGTCCGACAGGAAGCCCAACTCGATCAGGACCGACGGGATCGCGGGCGAGCGCAGGACCGCGAAGTTGGCCGACCGCAGCGGCTGCCGGTTCATCCGCCCCGCGGCTTCGGTGATTCCCTCGATCAGCGCCCCGGCCAGCCGCCGCGTCCGCGGCTCGGTCTCGACGCGCGCCATGTCCATGAGCACCAGCGCGATCTCGTCGCCCTGCCCCGCAAGGTCGACGCCCGCCATCAGGTCCGCCCCGTCGTGCGTCTCGGCCAGCCGGCGCGACGCCTCGTCCGAGGCCTCCTCGCTCAGCACATAGACCGTGGCGCCGCGGGCGCTTCCCGCACCCTCGGGCAGCTTGTCGGCATGAAGCGACAGGAAGACGTCGGCATCGGCCTCGTGCGCGAAGGTGACCCGCGCCTCGAGCGGCACGAAGACGTCCTCCTCGCGCGTCATGACCACGTCGAAGCCCGCGCGCAGCAGCGCCTCGCGCAACTCGCGCGCGAAGGTCAGCATCAGGTCGGCCTCGACGAGCCCGCCATGCTGCGCGCCGGGGTCGATGCCCCCGTGCCCGGGATCGAGCACCACGCGCAGCCGGCCCTCGGGCTTCGGCGGCACCGCCGGCACCACGGGCTTCGGCAGCGCGAGCGCGACGTCGGCCGGCACGCCCGAGGCGGCCGCGAAGGCGGCGCCATCCACCGGCTCGAGCCGGATCAGAAGCCGCGCGCGGCCGTCGGGCGCCGAGGTGTCGAGCGCGGCTTGGCCGATCGCAAGCGGCGCGGCCAGCGCCACGACCATCCGCGACCAGCCGGGCGCGACCGGTCCGGTCGTCACCGCCTCGGCCCGCGCGCTGTCGCTACGAACCGGCCCGTCCCACTGCACCTCCGAGAACTCGACGACCAGCCGCCGCGGCGCGTCGAGCGTATAGGCCCGCCACGGCACCGGCTGCGACAGCGTCAGGTCGACGACCACCGCGTTCCCGGCATCGCGCAGGACCGAAGCCGCGGCATCGACCCGCGCGAGCCCGGTCAGCGCCGAGGCGGCCGCGCCTGAGGCGAGCCCGCCAAGGACCGCCAGCGCCAGAAGAAGGGTGCGGAGACTGCTCATGCCCTGCCCTTTTCTTTTGTCCATAGCAGGTCCCGCGCCACGCGGGAACCCGCCTGGCCGCGCGCCGTGAAGGCCTGGAGCCGCCGCAGCCCCTCGCGGATGTCCTCGGTCGCGCGGGCATAGGAAAACCGCAGCGTCCCCGCCCCCCGAACCGGGTCGAAGTCGAGCCCCGGCGTGACCGCGACCCCGGCCTCCTCGAGGATGCGTCGGGCGAATGCGAGGCTGTCGCCGGTCATGTCCGACACGTCCGCATAGACGTAGAAGGCGCCGTCGGGCGGCGCGATGCGCGTGAAGCCGGCCTGCGGCAGGCCCTCGAGCATGAGCCTGCGGTTCTCGGCATAGACGGCGAGGTTCGCCTGCAGTTCCGCCTCGCAGTCCATCGCGGCGAGCGCGGCCACCTGTCCGCCGTGCGGCGGGCAGATGAACATGTTCTGCGCCAGCCGCTCGACCCGGCGCACATGCGCCTCGGGCACCACCATCCAGCCCACGCGCCAGCCGGTCATCGAGAAGTACTTCGAGAACGAGTTGATCACATAGACCTCGTCGGTGATCTCGAGCGCGCTGACCGCTTTCCGCTCGTATTCGATCCCGTGGTAGATCTCGTCCGACACGAAGGCCGCCCCCCGCGCCTCTGCGGCCCCGATCAGCACGGCGAGCGCGGGGCGGTCGAGCATCGTGCCCGTCGGGTTCGCGGGCGAGGCCACGATCAGCCCCGCGATGTCGGCGGGCAGGTCCTCGGGCGCGGGCTGAAGCCGGTGCTCGGGCCGCGCGGGGATGCCCACGGGCGTCAGGCTGAGCGCCCGAAGGATCTGCCGGTAGGATGGATACCCCGGTTCCCCCAGCGCCACCCGGTCGCCCGCCTCGAAGAGCGCGGTGAAGGCGAGAAGGAAGGCGCCCGAGGACCCCGCCGTCACGATGACCCGCGCGGGGTCGAGCTCTACCCCATGCCGGTCGCGGTAGAGCCCCGCGATCCGCGCGCGGAGCGCGGGGAGACCGAGCGCGACGGTGTAGCCCAGAGGCTGATCCTCCATCGCCCGCGCCAAGGCCTCGCGCGCGCCCGCGGGCGCCGGGGTGCCGGGCTGGCCCACCTCCATGTGGATGATGTGCCGGCCTTGCGCTTCCAGCGCCCGCGCCGCTTCCATCACGTCCATCACGATGAAGGGATCGACCTCGCCGCGCCTTGAGCTTCGCATCCGCGCTCTCCTAAACTTCGCCAGCAGGGCGGGCCTCGCACGCGGGCCGGCAGGCGTCAACATGCGCGCGGACTGGGCAAACGCCCCGCGAGCGGCTAAGTCGAAACCAAGGGCGCCGGCCGCGCCTCAGGGAGTACCGAACGACCATGATCCGCCCCCTCTTCCTCGGACCGCTCGCCGCGCTCGCGCTCGCCCTGCCCGCGCAGGCCTTCGACGTCGAGGCGATGTCGGAAGCCGAACGCACGGCCTTCCGCGCCGAGATCCGCGCCTATCTTCTCGAGAACCCCGAAGTGCTGATGGAGGCGATCGCCGTCCTCGAGGAACGCCAGGCCGAGGGCCAGATCGCGGCCGACCGCGATCTCGTCGCGCAGCACGCGGCGCGCCTCTTCGGCGACCCGACCTCCTGGGAAGGCGGCAACCCCGAGGGCGACGTCACCATCGTCGAATTCATGGACTACCGCTGCGGCTTCTGCCGCCGGGCGCATCCGGAGGTGCAGGCGCTCGTTCAGGGCGACGGCGGGATCCGCTACATCGTGAAGGAACTCCCGATCCTCGGCGAGGAGTCGGTGCTGGCCACGCGCTTTGCGCTCGCCGTGCGCAAGGTCGCGGGCGACCGCGCCTACAAGGACGTGCACGACCGGCTGCTCACCGTGCGCGGCGCGATGGAGGAAGCGACCTTCGCGCGCATCGGCACGGAACTGGGCCTCGACACCCCGGCGATCCTCGTCGAGATGCAGAGCCCCGAGATCGACGGCATCATCCGCGACAACCAGGCGCTGGCGCAGGCGCTGCAGATCTCAGGGACACCGTCCTTCGTGTTCCAGACCGATCTCGTGCGCGGCTACGTGCCGCTCGAGTCGATGCAGGGAATCGTTCAGGCGATCCGCGACGGGTCGTGACGGCTCAGCCGTAGCGCTCTTCCGCCCAGGGGTCGCCGCGCATGTGGTAGCCGTTGTTCTCCCAGAAGCCCGCGCGGTCGGCCGGGAGAAGCTCGATCGCCTTCAGCCACTTGGCGCTCTTCCAGAAATAGAGATGCGGCACGACCGCCCGCATCGGGCCGCCATGCGCGGGGTCGAGCGGCCGGCCCGCCCAGTGCGTCGCGAGGATCGCGTCCTCGGCCGCGAAATCGGCGAGCGGCAGGTTCGTGGTGTAGCCGTCGTGGCAGGACAGCAGGACATGCGTCGCCTCGGGCGCGGGCATCGCCGCGTCGAGAAGGTCGCGCACCAGCACCCCGCGCCAGTCGTTGTCGAAGCGCGACCATGTCGTCACGCAGTGGATGTCGCTGCGCAGGTCGGTCTGGGGAAGCGCCTGGAATGCGTCCCAGTCGAGCGACAGCCGCGTTTCGACAAGGCCCGTCACGTCGAGCCGCCAGGCCTCGCGCCGGACGGCCGGCTCGGTCCCGAGGTCGAGCACCGGCCAGGTCGTCACGAGGTGCTGGCCCGGGGGCAGCCGCGCGTCCTCGCGCCGGACGCTCCGCCCGGTGAGCGCGCGGCCCTCGGCGGCCCAGGCGCGCTTCGTCCGCGTGAGCTTGGTCTCGCCCGCGCCGTCGGTCATTCCGCGGCCTGCTCGGACGCGGCGGCAGCAGCCTCGATCTCGGCCGCCTTCTTCTCGACCTGCTCGACGATGTGGTCGATCATCCGCTCGTTCGACAGCTTGTGGCTCTGCTTGCCGGCCAGATACACCATCCCCGACCCCGCGCCGCCGCCGGTAAAGCCCACGTCGGTCATCAGCGCCTCGCCCGGCCCGTTCACCACGCAGCCGATGATCGACAGGCTCATGGGTGTCTTGATGTGTTCGA
>DAINOF010000133.1:977-7918 GCA_036735505.1 Paracoccaceae bacterium | reverse complement strand
CGCTCTTCGACACCTTCGGCGTGATCGACGTGATGATGCGGGGCGAACCCGGGGACAAGCCGCGCACCCTCGTCTACCAGGTCTTCCTCGACGGCTTCCGGGGCGGCGACCTCGGCGGCTCCTCGGCGCAGTCGGTGATCCTCATGGTCATCGTGCTGGCGCTCACCGTCCTGCAGTTCCGCTTCATCGAGCGGCGCGTGCACTATACCTGAGGGCCGTCCATGAACCGCACGACGATCACCGACCACCTCATCCTTATCCTGGGCAGCCTGTTCATGGTCGTGCCCGTGGTCGTGGTGTTCCTCTCGTCGACCCACGACTACGTCGAGATCCACCGCGAGGGCCTTCAGGCGACCTGGGGGGGCATGGCGGCCGACAACTACGGCCGGGCCATGTTCCGCGAAAGCGGCTTCACCAGGACGATCACCGGCACGACGATGCTCGTGAACTCGATGATCCTCGGGCTCGGCTTCGCGCTGGGCAAGATCGTGGTCTCGATGCTCGCGGCCTACGCCATCGTCTATTTCCGCTTCCGCTTCGGCACCTTCGCCTTCTGGATGATCTTCACCACGCTCCTTCTGCCGCTCGAGGTGCGCATCCTGCCCTCCTACGAGATCGTGCAGAAGCTCGGGCTCCTGAACTCCTGGACCGGGCTCATCGTGCCGCTCATCGCCTCGGCCACGGGAACGTTCTTCTTCCGGCAATACTTCAAGTCGGTCCCCGAGGAACTGCTCGAGGCCGCGCGGATCGACGGGGCCGGGCCCTGGAAGTTCTTCGTCGACATCCTCGTGCCGCTGTCGAAGACGATGATCGCGGCGATCTTCATCATCATGTTCGTGGTGGGCTGGAACCAGTACCTCTGGCCCACGCTCATGACGACCGAGGAAGGCTACTTCACGCTCGTCCGCGGCATCCGGCAGATCATGCAGGTCTGGGTCGGCTCGCAGATCCCGAACTATTCCGAGGCCATGGCGCTCGCGATCATCGCGATGCTGCCGCCGGTCCTCGTCGTCGTGATCTTCCAGAGCTGGTTCATCAAGGGCCTGACCGAAAGCGACAAGTAGGGGCGCGCATGGCACGAATTCACATCGACCGGGTCTCCAAGGTCTACCACGGCAATGTCCGCGCCGTGCACGAGGTCACGGCCGACATCGAGGACGGCGCCTTCGTGGTGCTCGTGGGCCCCTCGGGCTGCGGCAAGTCCACGCTCCTGCGCATGGTCGCGGGGCTCGAGGAGATCACCCACGGCGACGTGACGATCGGCGAGCGGGTGGTCAACCGGCTCGACCCGGCCGACCGCGACATCGCGATGGTGTTCCAGAACTACGCGCTCTACCCGCACATGACGGTCTACGGGAACCTCGCCTACGGGCTGCGGAACCGGAAGATCGCCAAGGACGAGATCGACCGCCGCGTGCGCGAGGCCGCGCGCATCCTCGAGATCGGCGACTACCTCGACCGCAAGCCGCGCGCCCTGTCGGGCGGCCAACGCCAGCGTGTCGCCATGGGCCGGGCCATCGTGCGCGAACCGGCCGCCTTCCTCTTCGACGAGCCCTTGTCGAACCTCGACGCGAAGCTCCGCGTGCAGATGCGGGGCGAGATCAAGCGGCTCCAGAAGCGGCTCGGCACCACCTCGATCTACGTCACCCACGACCAGCAGGAGGCCATGACCATGGCCGACGAACTGATCGTGCTCAACAAGGGCCGGATCGAGCAGAAGGGCGCGCCGCTCAGTGTTTATCGCCGCCCGGCCTCGACCTTTGTCGCCTCCTTCATCGGCTCGCCGCCGATGAACCTCCTGCCGGCGCGGATCGAGGGCGGCGAGGTCCGCCTCGGCACCGCCCGCGTCGCCGCCGGGCTCGACCGGCGCCCGGGCGAGGTGACGCTCGGGATGCGGCCCGAGGACCTGACGCCGGGTCCGGGCGGCATCGTCCTGCGCCTCTCCTACGTCGAGGAACTGGGCGCGACGCGGCTCGTCCACGGCACCCACGAGGGCGTCGATGTGATCGCGGCCACGACGCCCGAGCATCCGCTGTCCGACGAGATGGACTTCGCGATCCGTCCCGAGGCGCTGCACTTCTTCGACCCGGCGACGGGCGCCCGGATCTAGTCCGCGTCACAGGCCGTCGGGGGAAGGGCGACCGTCACCTTCAATCCGATGTCGCGGAAGTCGATGTCGACGGAGGCGCCGAGCTGCATCTCGAGCACCTGGCCGAGGATGCGCGACCCGAAGCCGCGCGTCCGGGGCGCCTCGACCCCGCGCATGCCGTGTTCGTCCCAGTGGATCGTCACCCCGCCGTCCGGCGCGACGGTCCAGGTGACGGCGAGACGGCCCTCGGGTTTCCGCAGCGCCCCGTATTTCGCCGCGTTGGTCGCAAGCTCGTGCACCGCGAGGACGAGCGGCTGTACGGCCGGCACCGGAATGACGAAGCGCGGCCCCTCGATCGTCCACTCGGGCCGCCCCTCGGCCCGGTAGGGCGCAAGCTCGGTCTCGACCAGCGACGCGAGCGACATGCCCTCCCAGCCGCTCGCGGCGATCATGTCGTGGGCGGCCGAGAGCGCGCGCATCCGCCCCTCGAAACCGCTCCGGAACTCGTCGACCGACTCCACGCCGCGCGACGCCTGCCGGGCGATCGAGATGACGAGCGAGAAGACGTTCTTCACCCGGTGGTCGAGCTCGGCCGACAGAAGCGCCAGCGTTTCCTCGCGCCGCTTGCGCTCGGTGATGTCGAGGTTGAGCCCGACATAGCTCAGAAGCTCGCCCGCCTCGTCGAAGACGGGCCGCGCGATCGACAGGATGTCGTAGTGCCGGCCGTCGCTCCCTACGAATCGGTGCTCGCGCTCCCAGTTCCCGCGGCGACCGACGCAGTCGTGCCAGGCGCGGCTCGTCTCCTCCGCCGATCCGGGGATCAGCTTGGAGATCCAGCCGAAGTCCGCAGCCTGCTCGAATGTCATTCCGACGAGGTCGAGGAACGAGTCGCTTACGTAGGTCAGTCGCCCTGCCGCGTCGCAGGTCCATATTCCGTAGGGGATGGAATCGGCGATGGCCCGGTATTGCTGCGTGCGCTCCACGATCTCGCGCTGCCGGCGCTTCTGGTCGCTGATGTCCACAGCCGCCGCGTATATGCCGCTTATCCGACCGTCGGCGGTCAGGCGCGGCGCGAAGGTGGTGAGCACGTCCTGCTCGTCTCCGGACGGCAGGTAGAGGCTATTCTCAAAGGTGACCGCATCCCCGCAGAAGGCGCGGCGCATGTGCGGCTCGATCCGGCGGAAGGCGTCGGGGTCGAGGGCCTCGGAGATGTGTCTGCCGACGAGACTGTCCGGGTCGCTGCCAAGGGTCCGGTGGGCATGATTCACGAATTCGTAGCGGCCGTCCGCATCCACGATCGCGAAGAAGATCGGCATGGCGTCCGCGAAGGAGCGCAACGCAGCGTGTTCGCGCTCGGCCTCGGCCTGGCTCCGCGTGTTGCGCAGATGGAGCCAGAGGATGTTCGCCACCGAGCGGACGAAGTCCACGTCGTGCCGGTCGAAGGCGCAGCGCCCGAGCTCGCATTCGTGGACGCCGAGAACGCCCCAGGGATCGTGCACCGGCCCCACGATCACGCTGGCGCCGCAGCGGATGCCGTGATCGGCCAGAAGCTTCGGCGGGGCGAAGCGGGTTTCGGTGCAGAAATCCGCGACGACGACCGTATCCTCGCTCAGAAGCGTGAAGCCCGCCTGCGACGCCGCGTCCGCCGGCACGATCGCCGTCCCGACGAGCCCCGGCTGCCATCCCACGCCGGCACGGACGATGAGATGCGACCGGTCCGGGGAAAGCTCGAGAAGCTTCACGAAACGCAGGTCGAGGCAGCGGGCGAGATCGGCGACGGCCCGCTCGAACAACTCATCCGGCGTGCAGCCTTCGAGCGCCAGACGGCCAAGATCGGCGACGGCCTGATGCTGCAATTCGCGCTGCGACAAGACGCGGTCCTTCGAGTCGAGTTCATGGAGCATGGCTGCCGGTCTCCCAGACCCGTTGGCGCGTCTTGGGCTAGCAGGTACGGCGCAGAAAGAGAAGGCGAGCGCGTGAAGATGTTCCCACCGAATGGTTGCGTCGGCGGATTGGCGCGGGACCCCGGTTGCCGGCTCCTCAGGGCGCACTGGCCCCGCCGGTCAGGTGGGCAGGACCACCCGAGGCTCGGGGAGTCCCCGGCCCACGTTCCCGGCCGCGAAGGTCAGGCCGTTCTCGGGTTCGGCGGCCAGGAGGTCCGGCGAAAGCTGTTCGCGGGCCGTCGTGCAGAAGAGCGTCCCGAGGCCCGCGCCGCCGAAGGCCGGGCAGGAGGTGTGGCGGCCGGGAAAGGCGACCGCGCGCAGGAAGCGGCCCTCGGGCGAATAGCAGGCGACGCGCCTTGCGCCCCATTGGGCGTTCCAGAGGTTGCCCTCGGCATCGGTGACCGACCCGTCCGGGTTCAGCCCCTCGGCACGAAGGTCGAGCCAGTCCTCGGCCGCGCCCGCGGGCCAGCCCGTGGCCGCGTCGAGCGGCTGGCGACGGATGATCCTGGTGGGCGTGTCGGTGAAATAGGCAAAGCGGCGGTCGGGCGAGAAGCAGATCGAGTTCGGGATGCTGATGCCGGGATAAAGCAGGCGCAGGTCGCCGCGATACCAGCGGTAGATGGCGCCGGCCCCCGGTTCTGCCGCCTTCCCCATCGTTCCGAACCAGAAGCCGCCCCAGGGGTCCGCCCGCCCGTCGTTCGACCGCGTCCCGGGCCGATCCGCCTCGACCTCGCAGAGGGCTTCCGAGGCGCCGGTCCCGAGGTCGAAAAGAAGAAGCCCGGTCTCGGAGGCCACGACAAGCCGGTCGCGGTCGACCCAGCCGGCGGCCGACACGATCCTGTCGAAGTCCCATGCGCGCGTGGCGCCGCCCTCGCGCGTGAGCAGGCGCCGCCCGAGGATGTCGAACCAGTAGAGCTGCCCGCGCTCGGGATGCCAGATCGGCCCCTCGCCCAGCACGCAGGGCGTGTCGTCGTGGACGTGGCTCATCGCTCGGTCGCGTCCCAGGCCGCGACGATCTCGAGGGCGCGCGGCGCCACGTCCTCGGCCCGGTCGCCGGGGCGGAACAGCGCCGACCCGATTCCGAAGCCCGTCGCCCCGGCGCGGCGCCACTCGGCGAAGCCGTCGGGGCCGACGCCGCCGACCGCATAGACCTCGGTCAGGGCGGGCAGGACCGCCCGGATCGCCTTCAGCCCCTCCGGCCCCATCTGGAAGGCCGGAAAGACCTTGAGCCCATCCGCCCCGGCGGCAAGACCCGCGAAGCACTCGGTGGCGGTGAAGACACCGGGAAAACTCTGCATGCCCAGGGCCTTGGTGCGCCGGATCACCGCCGTGTCGCAGTTCGGCGAGACGACGAGCCGGCCGCCGGCCTCGGCCACGCGGTCGACGTCGGCTTCGGTCAGCACGGTGCCCGCGCCGATCAGCGCGCTTTCGCCGAAGGCGCGCGCCATGGCACGGATCGAGGTGAACGGGTCGGGCGAATTGAGCGGCACCTCGATCCGGTCGATGCCCGCCTCGACCAGCACGGCGGCGACGTCGAGCGCCTCTTCGGGCGCGATGCCGCGGAGGATGGCGATGAGCGGGCGGCTCATCCGGTGACCACCACGCCGCCGTCGATCACCAGCGCCTGACCCGTCATCATGCGCGAGGCCGAGGAGGCGAGGAACAGGCATCCGCCAACGATATCCTGCGGTTCCAGCGTGTCCTTCAGGCACTGGCGCTCGAGATGGGCGGCGAGGCCCTCGGGCGTGACCCACATCTCCTTCTGCTTCGCGGTCAGCACCCAGCCCGGCGCGAGCGCGTTGACGCGGATGCGGTCGGGGCCGAATTCCCTTGCCAATGAACGGCTTAGTGCATTGATGGCAGAGTTCGCGGCGGTGTAGATCGGGTAGCCCGCGTTGCCCATCATGTAGCTGATCGACGAGAAGTTGACGATGGTGCCGCCGCCGCGGGCCTGCATCCCCGGGATCACCGCCTGAGCGGCGAAGAAATAGGCCTTGAGGTTGATCGCGATGGACCGGTCCCAGTAGGCCTCGTTCACCTCGAGCGTGGTGTGCCGGGCGTCGTTCGCGGCGTTGTTCACGAGCACCGAAATGGCGCCGTGCGCCTCGGAAGCCGTCGAAATGGCTGACTTCAGCGCGGCGATGTCGGTGATGTCGCAGGGCAGGAACAGGGGCCGGCTGCCGGTGGCCGCCGCCATCTCGTCGACGAAGTCCGAGGCGTCCGAGCGCTGCACGAAGGCCACGCGCGCGCCCTGGCGAAGGAAGCCTTCGGTCAGCGCGGCGCCGATGCCCGAGCCGCCCCCGGTGATGAAGACCGAGGCGCCGGAGAGGTCGGGATAGGTGGGAAGATCGGTCATTCGGGGCGTATGGGTTCCGTATGGCTGGCGTATGGGTTGCGTATGGGTGCCGGCGCGCCTGCGCAGGCCCACCCGCGCGGGATCTGTGCACCGGATCGTGCCGCGAGGCAAGCGAAGGCGGCCGCGGGGGCAGGCCGTTGCAGGCGCCCGCGGCTTCGGGGATGACTGGGCGCGACGAGCTTGGAGGACGCGATGACCGACTGGACCGAGCTGCCGCCGGGTGCGCCGGTGCTGCGCTGGGCCGCGGGCGCGCCCGAGGCGCGGCACTACCCGGGCCGGGCGCGGCCGATTCCCGACCGGGTCGACTACCGCTTCGCCGCCGCCTTCACCGACCCGGGCCCCCTGCCCTGCCGCGAGGCGCTGCTGGACGCGCTGCCGCACCGCGCCGTGCCTTGCCCCGAGGGGCCGTTTCCCGACCTCGTGCTCGGCCTCGACGGCGGCGAGATCGACTTCTCGGCCTTCTGCTTTCGCCCCACACTGATCGTCCGCGCCTTCCGCTGCCTGATCCGCGGGGCGGGACCGGCGCGGGTGCGCATCGCCACCTGCGGCGGGC
>DAINOF010000133.1:0-967 GCA_036735505.1 Paracoccaceae bacterium | reverse complement strand
TGCGGCTCTGGCTCGACGGGGCCGAGGCTGCCGTCTTCGAGCCCTTCACCCGCAACCGCCCGCAGGCCACCGAGGTGACGCTGGCGCTGTCCCCCCGCCCCGCCGCGCTGACGCTGCGGCTCGAGGACCTGCACGAACGCGACACCGTCTGCTTCTTCGCGCTGGCGCTGGTCGAGGGCGAGGGCGTCGCCACCGCCCTGCCCGACGGCTTCGAGGCAGCCGGCGTCGAGGCCGCCGCGGCGACGCTGGCGAGCCTTCGGACCGACCGGCTGTTCTACGAGGCCGGCCCCCTGCGCCTTGTCGCGGACGTGGCCCCGCCCGCGCCGCTGCCCGTCACCATCGCCAACCTCGCGCCCTTCGGCCGGGGCGGGCTCGTGGCGGACCCCGAGGCTCGGAACCCGGTCGAGGTCGTGCTGACCCCCGAGGCGCCCGAGGCGGTGTTCGCCCGGGCCGGGGCGACGCCGCCCGGCTGCCTCGCCCTGCCGCTCGAGATGCGGGTCGGGGCGGCGCGGCTTGTCCGGCGGCTCGGAACGACGATCCTGCCGCCGGGGCACGAGCTGACCGGCGATCTCGCGGCGCGCAAGGGACAGGCTGCCGATCTGATCGCGGCGCATGGGGGCTTCGAGCCCTCGGTCGCCGCGCTTCTGGCGCTGCGGGGCGAGGACCCCGGGCAGGTCGCGCGCATCCTCGGCGCGACGCTCTGCACCATCGAGGAACGCTGGGACTGTTCCGACTTCTCGATCCTGCCGCTCCTCAGGCTCTGGCGCGATGCGGGCGACAGGCTCGACCCCGCCCTGCAGGGGCGGCTGCGGACGGCGGTGCTGGGCTACCGCTACTGGCTCGACGAGCCGGGCGACGACGCGATGTGGTTCTGGTCCGAGAACCACGTGCTGTGCTTCCACGCGGCGCAGCTCGTGGCCGGGCGGCTGATGCCCGACGCGGTGTTCCCCAACAGCGGCCGGACGGG
>DAINOF010000132.1:0-7999 GCA_036735505.1 Paracoccaceae bacterium | reverse complement strand
GAGGAGACGCTTGCGCGCTGGGGACACGACCGGACATTGGCCCGGTTCGTGGAGATCGTGCGGACCGACCGGCCCGACATCCTCTGCCCCACCTTCCTCGACGTGCCGGGGCAGCATGGCCACCACCGGGCGATGACGCGGGCCGCGCATGAGGTGATGGCGGCGGCGGCGGACCCCGGGTTCCCGTCGAACCTCGCCGTCTGGCGGGTGAAGAAGCTGTACCTGCCCGCGTGGTCCGGCGCGGGTCAGGCCTACGACGACGACGAGCCGCCCCCGCCTGCGACGCTGACGGTCGGGGCCATGGGCGCCGATCCGGTGAGCGGCTGGGGCTGGGACCGCATCGGGCAGATGTCGCGCGCCTATCACCGGACGCAAGGCATGGGCCGCTGGGTGCCGGCGGGGGGCGGGCGGGACTATCCGCTGCATCTGGTGTCGAGTGTGGTCGCGGGGCCGGACGACGCGCCGTGGGCGGGGCTGCCGCGGACGGTGGGCGATCTGGCGGGCGTTCCGGGCGCGGGGTCGGTGGCCGAGGCGCTGCGGCGGGCGCAAGAGGGGATCGAAGCGGCGGTGGCGGCCTATCCCGATTTCCCCGCCGTGGCGGCGGCGGCGTTGGCGGCACTGCGGGAGGTGCGGCTTGCGCGGGCGGCATGTCCGCCGGAGGCGCGGGACGAGATCGTGCATCGGCTCGACGCGAAGGAAGTGCAGCTGGGGCATGTGCTGCGCCATGCGCTTGGGGTTGAAGTCCGGGTGCGGGCGGGCCGGGCGTTCCTGCGGCCGGGCGAGGATTGTGCGCTGGAGACCGAGGTGCACCCGGGCGAGGCCGAGGCGGTGACGCTGGATTGGGACCTGCCTGCGGGCTGGACGGCCGGGGACGGCGTGTTGAGGATCGCGGGGGAGGCCGCGCCGAGCGATCCCTATCCAGCGGCCTACGATCCGGCGGCACCACCCGGCCCGGCGGTGATCGCCACCATCCGGGCGCGTGACGAAAGTATCGCGCTGCGCCTGCCGTTCGACGCGGTGCCGGTCGTCCTGCCCGGCCGGACGGCCGTGCTGTCGCCCGAGGCGGTCGTGCTGAACCGGCGGCGGGGGACGGGGGCGTTGCATGTGGCCGTTCGAGACGTCTCGCCGGAGAATGCGACTGTGGCGCTGGCGCTGCCCGAGGGATGGAGCGGGGACAGAGAGGGAGACGCGATTGCGGTGCGACCGCCCGGCGATGTGGCGGAGGGGCTCTACCGCCTGCCCCTGACGCTGCACGGGGAGGCCGCGGCCACGGTGCGGCGCATCGCTTATGCGCATGTCACGCCGACGGCGCGGGCGCGGGCGGCGGAGGTGCGGGTTCGCGTGCTCGATGCGGCGGTGCCGGAGGTCCGGGTGGGTTACGTCGGCGCGGGGAATGACCGTGTGGGGCACTGGCTGGCCGCAATGGGCGCGGATGTGACAGACCTGAGCGACGCCGATCTGGGAAGCGACGCGGCGCTTGCGGTCTTCGACACGGTGGTGGTGGGCATCTTCGCGATGCGGTTCCGGCCGGGGCTCTCGGAGGCGATGCCGCGGCTCCATCGTTGGACGGAAGCCGGGGGGACGCTCGTCACGCTCTATCACCGGCCGTGGGACAACTGGGACCCGGACCGGGTGCCGCCCCGGCGGATCGAGATCGGCCAGCCCTCCTTGCGCTGGCGGGTGACGGACGAGACGGCGGAGGTGCGGCACCTTGGCGACCATCCGCTCTTGTCGACGCCGAACCGCATCGGCCCTGCGGACTGGGCGGGCTGGGTGAAGGAGCGGGGGCTCTACTTCGCCAGGGACTGGAATGCGGCCTACACGGCCCTTCTCGAGATGGCGGACCCGGGCGAGGCGCCGCATCGCGGCGCGCTGCTGGTCGCGGATGTGGGGCGGGGGCGGCATGTCCACACCTCGCTCATCCTGCATCACCAGATGGAGACCCTCGTGCCCGGCGCGTTCCGGATCATGGCGAACCTGATCGCCCGGCGTGCATGACCGACGCAGGGCCGCGCGACAACCTGAAGGGCGGCGCCTGGCTTGTCGCGGACATGTCGCTCAACATCTGGGCGCTTTCGATCGTGAAGTGGCTGGGGGCCGGCTATCCCTCGACGCAAGTGGTCTTCATCCGCGCGCTTGTCGGGCTTCTTCTCATCGCGCCTCTGATCTGGCGGGGGCGGGCGTCGTTCCGCGCGCTGCCGGACATGGGCTTCCACCTGTTGCGCGTGCTCCTGTCGGTCGTCACGCTGTCGGCCAGCTTCTTCGCGATCCCGCGCGTGCCCTTCGCGGTGTTCACGGCCGTGGGCTTCACCCGCCCGCTCGTCACGATGGTCATGGCGGCGCTGCTCCTGCGCGAGACGATCGGGCGGCGGGCGTGGATCGCGGCGGGCGTGGCCTTCGCGGGTGTGCTGGTCGCGGTCAGCCCGGGCGCGGTCGCCTGGAGCTGGGGCCTCGCCGCGCTCGTCCTCGTGGTGTTCTCCGGCTCGGGCGCCGTCATCGCCACACGGCGGCTGCGCGAGGCGCCTCCCATCGTGATGATGACCTTCTACACCGCCGGGCTGACCGTCTTCTCGGCCCCCATGGCGCTGACCGCCTGGGAGCCGGTCGCGCCCGGCCACATCGTGCCGCTTCTGCTCGTGGGGGGCTTCGCACAGGCCGCGCAGCTTTGCTTCCTGAGGGCGCATTACCACGGGGCGGCCGGTGTCCTGTCGGTCCTCGGCTACCTGAGCCTCGTCCTGTCGATCGGGGTCGGCTACTTCGTCTTCGGCGAGAAGCCGGGCCCGAGCTTTGCGGTGGGCGCGCTTCTCGTCGTGTCCTCGGCGCTCTGGGCGACCGTCGACCTGCGGAGCATCCGCATCAGGTCATGACGCCGGCGGGACCGGCCTTGGCGTCCGGTTGAGGTCCCGGGGGCACCGCTCGCCCGGGACCGGACCTGCGCCGTCAGGCGAGGTGCGTCGCGAAGAACTCGAGCGTCCGGTCCCAGGCGAGCGTCGCGGCCTCGGCGTCGTAGCGGGGCGTGGTGTCGTTGTGGAAGCCGTGGTTCACGTCGGGATAGAAGTGGACGCTGTAGGCCTTCTGGTTCGCGATCAGCGCCGCCTCGTACTCCGGCCAGCCCGCGTTGACCCGCTCGTCGAGACCAGCGTAATGGATCTGGAGCGGCGCCTCGATTTGCGGGACATCCGCGGCCGCAGGCTGGCGCCCGTAGAACGGGACCGAGGCGGCGAGGTCCGGGTAGGCCACCGCGAGCGCGTTGCAGACGCCGCCGCCGTAGCAGAATCCCACCGCGCCGACCCGCCCCGTCGAGCCGTCGTGGTCGCGCAGGAACTCGAAGGCGGCGAAGAAATCCTCCATGAGCTTTGCGCCGTCGAGGCTCGACTGCATCTCGCGCCCCTGCTCGTCGGTCCCCGGGTAGCCGCCGAGCGTCGTGAGCCCGTCGGGGCCGAAGGCGAGGTATCCGGCCTTCGCCGCGCGCCGCACGACGTCCTCGATGTAGGGGTTGAGCCCGCGGTTCTCGTGGATGACGAGCACGGCGGGAAGCGGCCCGGTCGCCCCCGCGGGCCTCGCCATCAGCCCGCGGACCGTGCCGTGGCCCTCGGGGCTTTCGTACTCGGCCGTCATGGTCTCGATTTCGGGGTCGTCCGGGGCGACCTGCTGGGCCAGGGCGTAGTTGGGCTGAAGCTGTTCGAGGATCATGGCGCCGGTAACGCCGGCGGCGGCATACCTGCCTGCCCGCGTGATGAAGTCGCGTTTCGACATCTTGCCGTGGACGTATCCGTCGAAGATCTCGAGGATGCGGGGGTCGAAGTCGCTGGCCTTCTTGCGGATCTGTTCGGTCATGTCGGGCTCCCTGGTTGCCCGGGAAGGCTACGCCAAGGGGCACGGCCGATGGAGCATCAATCCGGCGCGCTGCTTCAAAGTTGCGTGAGGGGGCACCGCTTCCGGACGCGGGCGCCAGACGCAGGCACCCGGGCCGCCATGCCCTCAGCCCTTCACGCCGCCGCCGGCAAAGCCCTGCAGCACGTATTTCTGCCCCAGCACGTAGATCAGGATCAGCGGCAGGGTCGAGGCGACCGACCCCGCCATCAGGAGCGTCCATTCGGCCTCGAACTCGCCCACGAAGCGCATGAGCCCAAGCGGCACCGTGCGCAGTTCGGGAGAGTTGAGATAGAGGAGCGGGCGCAGCAGCTCATCCCAGTTGTTGATGAAGGCGATCACGAAGACCGAGATCAGTGCGGGCCGCGCCAGGGGCAGATAGACCCGCCAGAAGATGCGCCAGGGTCCTGCCCCGTCGATCCTCGCCGCCTCGCCGTATTCGCCGGGCAGGCTCGCGAAATACTCGCGCAGCATGAAGGTGCCGAAGGAACCGACGAGGAACGAAGGCACGATCAGCGGCAGGAAGCTGTCGATCCAGCCGAGGCTCCGCATCAGCAGGAATTCGGGGATGATCGTCACCTCGGTCGGCACGAAGGCGGTGCCGAGGATCAAGGCGAAGATCGCGTTCTTTCCGGGCAGCTCCATTCGCGCGAAGGCGTAACCCGCGAGCGCGCAGGTCGCCACCTGCCCGAGCGCCGCCATGGTGGAGACGAAAAGCGAGTTTCGGAAGTAGAGCAGGAAGTCGTGCCGCGTCAGCACCTCGACATAGTTGCCGAAGGGGTCGGGCCCTTGGAGCATCGTCGGCACGAAGCTGGGCGGCAGGCGGAACACGTCGCGGCTTTCCTTGAAGCTCGTGATCAGCATCCAGGCGAAGGGCATCAGCGTGACGGCGGCGTAGGCGAGCAGCACCGCGTAGAGCGCCACAAGCGCGGGCGCGCGTCTGAGGGTCAGGGTGTCACTCATGCACCCACCTCCGCCGCAGGTGGAAATTGAGCAGCGTGATCAGCCCGATGACGAAGCACAGCACATAGGCCAGCGCCGAGGCATAGCCCATCTCGAAATGCACGAAGGCGTTCTGGTAGATGTAGAACGCGAGCGTGGTGGAGGCCCGGTTGGGCCCGCCATTGGTCAGCGCATAGGTGATCTCGAAGGTCTGGGTCGACCGCACGAGCGCGAGGATCAGCACGAAGAACAGGCTGCGCGACAGGAGCGGCAGGGTGATGGCGTAGAACCGCCGGAACGGGCGTGCGCCGTCGACGCGGGCGGCCTCGTAGTAGCCGGGGTCGATGGTCTGGAGCCCGGCGATCAGCAGGATCATGTAGAAGCCCGCATCCTTCCAGACCGACACGATGGCGACCGCGGGCAGCGCCCAGGCGGGATCGGCGAGCCAGGCGATCCGGTCGAGACCCAGCGTGCCGATGAGGTGGTTCAGGAGCCCGAAGCGGGTAGAGAAGATCCAGCGCCAGGCCAGCGTCACGGCGACGGTCGCGGTGATGTAGGGCAGGAAGAACGCGCCGCGGAAGAAGGCCGAGGACCGCAGGGTGTTGTTGAGCAGCACCGCCAGCGTCACCGACACGATCATGACGCCGGGCACGTACATCGCGGTGAACCACAGCGTGTTGCCGAGCACCTCGCGCGACACGGGCGAGGTCAGGATATGGGTGTAGTTGGACAGCCCGACCCATTCGACCGTGTCGAAGATGCGCCAGCTGGTGAAGGACAGTGCGAAGGCCCAGCCGATGGGAATGAGCCGGAACACCAGAAGCCCGACGATCGCGGGCGTGAGGAACAGGAGCGCCGGAAGCCAGGTTCTCCACCGTGGCCGGCGGCGGGGCATCGGGGCCGCCGCGTCGGAGAGGGGCGCGCGCAGCCCGTCGCCGGGTGCGCGCGCGGTCGTTAGATTGCTCAACGCGACAGGATGTCGTTGCCGTAGGCAGTAGCGGCGGCCAGCGCATCGTCAAGCGACTTGCGGCCGTTGAAGACCTCGTCCAGCTCGCCGTTCAGGCCGCCAGATCCGGCGGCGGCATAGCCGCGCCAGGCGCTCCAGTTCGGGGTGAAGCCGGTGTAGAGCGGCTGCTTCCCGATCTCGAGGATCAGCTCCATGTTGTCGGGCTGCTGGCCGCGGCCAAGCCATTCCTCGGTCATCGCGGTCGCGGTCCAGGCCGGCACCTTCCCGCCGGTGAAGTCCGCCGCCGTCAGCGTCGGGCCGGTCAGGTGCTGGACAAGCGCCCAGGCCAGATCGGTCTGCTCGGTGTCGGTCGTCACCGCCAGCATGTCCGCCCAGGCATAGGCGACGGCGGTCTCGGGCGTCGCGTCGGGGCCCACGGGAACCTGCGCGATGCCCCATTCGAAGCTGTCGCCGATCAGGGCGCGGTTGTTGTCGATGTTCCACGACCCGTCGACCCACATCGCGGCCATGCCCATTCCGAACACGTCCTGCTGGCGGATCCCTTCAAGCTCCTGCGGGCGCGGGGCGAAGCCGTCGTCGACGATCGAGGCGAGGAAGGCGAGCGCGTTCACCGCCGGCTCGTCGATCTCGAGGGCGGAGCCCTCCGCGTTGACGAAGCGGCCGCCATTGCGGAACACCCACGGGTCGGTTTGCGCGTAGCGGCCATAGACCCAGTAGCCATACTGCTCGGGCGTGCCGTCGCCGTTGGCGTCGATGGTCAGGGCCTCGGCGGCGGCGCGGAAATCCTCCCAGGTCCAGTCGGCCGAGGGATAGGCGAGGCCGGCCGCGTCGAAGGCCGTGCGGTTGTAGAACAGCACCGGCGCGACCCAGTTCTGCGGGAAGGCCACCTGCTGGTCGCCGATCCGGCCGATCTCGACCGCCTTCTCGAAATAGCCCTCGAGCGAGGCGTCGCCGATCATCGGGGCGAGGTCCAGGAGGTTGCCGGCCTCGGCCCATTCCTGCACGAAGCCCGAGGACATCGCCATGACGTCGGGCAGGTCGCCCGAGGCTGCCAGCGCCGAGACGCGCGGCCAGTAGTCGGCGGGCGGCATCGCCTGAACCTCGACCGTCACACCGGGGTTCGCGGCCTCGAACGCGGCGATGGCGGCGGTCTCGATCTCGGCCTGCTCGGTCGACCAGAGCATGTAGGTCAGCGTCGTCTCCTGCGCGGCCGCGGCCCCGGCGAGGCAGGCGAGGGCTGAGGCGCGGAGCGCGGTTTTCATCATGGTCATGGGGGTCCCCGTCATCAAAACTTCATGGTGCGCCGGGTGGATAGCCGGCGGATGCCATGGCATCGGTAGCGGCGGCGGGTGATCCTTTTGTGACAGGTCTCACCGGGTGCAACAGCGGGCGGAGACTTGGACATGCTGCAAGACCTGATCGAGGCGCAATTGCCCTTCGCGGCCCCGGGCCGCTTCTGGCGCGGCAACCTGCACATGCATTCGACGCGGTCGGACGGCGCCCATTCCGCGGCCGAGGCCTGCGCGGCCTATGCCCGCGAAGGCTATGACTTCGTCGCGATGACCGATCATTTCCTGCCCCGCTACGACCATCCCGTGACCGACACGCGCGGATGCGCCGGCCCGGGGTTCGTCACGCTGGCCGGGGCAGAGCTGCATCAGGGCCGGCTGAACAATGGCGAGCTCTGGCACATCGTCGCCGTGGGCCTGCCCTGGGATTTCGCCGAACCGGCCGAGAATGAGACCGCCGAGGCGATCTGCGCCCGGGCCGCCGCGGCCGGGGCGTTCCTCGCCTTCGCCCATCCCGGCTGGTTCGCGCTGACGCCCGAGGATGTGCGGGCGCTGCCCATGGTCCATGCCGTGGAGGTCTACAACCACGGGACCGAGATCGGGCAGATGCGCGGCGACGGCTGGTATCTGGCCGACATGGCCTTGAACGAGGGGCGCCGCCTGACGGCCATCGCCACCGACGACATGCACCGGCTGGGCGTCGGCTTCGGCGGCGGCTGGACGATGGTCAAGGCGACCGAGCTGACGCCCGAGGCGATCCTCGCGGGCCTCCATGCCGGGCAGTTCTACGCCACGCAGGGCCCGATGATCCACGACATCCGGGTCGAGGACGGGATGCTCGTCATCGACTGCTCGCCCGTCGTCACCGCCGTTCTGGTCGGCAGCCGCGCGCGGCGCGCCAACGCGGCGATCACCGAGATCGCCAGCC
>DAINOF010000131.1:0-8146 GCA_036735505.1 Paracoccaceae bacterium | reverse complement strand
TCGAGCGTGACGCCCTCGGGCAGCGAGTCGGCGACAAGTCCGATTTCGGCCTTGAGCGTGTCGAGATAGGCGCGCAGCGGCGCCGCCGTGCTCGTGCCCTGCGTCCGGCAGGCGCAGAACCAGCAGAGCCGTCGGCAGAACGGAACATGGAGGTAGAGCGACACGCTCTGCCCCTCGGGAACCGCGCCGAGCCAAGCCAGGAAGTCGGGCGGGCCCACGGACGACTTGAAGTGGTTCGCCGTCGGATAGCTCGTGTACCGAGGCACCCTTGCGTCGAAAAGACCGAGTTTGCGGAGTTGCGAAAGTGTCGTCATGTAAACTAGACTAGACAGGTGGGAACGAGGTCCGCCTTGATCCAGGTCAAGCGGGCGGAGAACATCGACATGAAGCAAGCCGCCATAGATCTGAAGAATTGCTCTGATTGCCCGATCCGGCACAGGGCCGTCTGCGCGCGCTGCGAGCCCGACGAACTCGCGCGACTCGAGCAGATCAAGTACTACCGCAGCTACGAACCGGGCCAGAACATGATCTGGTCGGGCGACCGGATGGACTTCGTCGCCTCGGTCGTCACCGGCGTCGCCACGCTCAGCCAGACGATGGAGGACGGGCGCACGCAGATGGTGGGCCTTCTCCTGCCGTCCGACTTCATCGGCCGCCCGGGGCGCGATACCGCGCCCTACGACGTCACCGCCGTGTCCTCGGTCACGGTCTGCTGCTTCCGCAAGCGCCCGTTCGAGGACATGATGATGTCGACGCCGCACATCGGACAGCGTCTGCTGGAGATGGCGCTCGACGAGCTCGATGCCGCGCGCGAGTGGATGCTGCTTCTCGGCCGCAAGACCGCGCGCGAGAAGATCGCGAGCCTGATCGCCATCATCGCGCGCCGCGATGCCGAGGCGAAGGCCTCGCTCGCCCGGGGCCGGATGACCGTCGACCTGCCGCTGACGCGCGAATCAATGGCCGACTACCTCGGGCTGACGCTCGAGACGGTCAGCCGCCAGATCTCGGCGCTGAAGCGCGACGGGGTGATCCACCTCGAAGGCAAGCGGCAGGTCGTCGTCCCCAGCCTCGACCGGCTGCTGTCGGAGACCGGCGACGACATGGATGGCGGCGTGCTCGCCTGACGTCAGTGGGCCATCAGGACCGGGAGGAGCGACAGCTCGAGCATGTTGCGCGTCGCGCCGCCGAGAATTGCCTCGCGGAAGCGCGAATGCCCGTAGCCGCCCATGACGATCAGGTCCGCGCCCGTCTCCTGCGCATGGCGGACCAGCACGTCCGACACCCGCGGCATTGTCTTGGCCAGAACCGAGATGTCCGACCGGACGCCGTGGCGGGCGAGCAGCTCGGCGATGTTGCCGCCGGGATCTGACCGGTCCGGGCTGTGCTGCGGCGGGTCGATGATGGCGATGTTGACCTTCGACGCCTTCTCGAGCAGGGGCATCGCCGCCCGCACCGCGCTCAGCGCCTCGAGGCTTTCGTTCCACGCGACGACGACCGACTTCGGAGCGATGGCCGCATCCATCCCGGGGGGCAGCACGAGAAGCGGCGTGCGGTAGCCGAACAGCGCGCCCTCGACGATGGCGATGTCCTCGACGTGGCGCCGCTCGCCATAGGGCTTGAGCGCCACGGTCAGGTCGGCATACTGGCTGAAGTCCGCGACGAGCGGCCCGACCGCGCCGATCTGCGCCGTCACGGCAAGCACCTCGCAGCGCGACCGGCCCTTCAGCATCTCGCGGACCTTGGCCTCGGTCGCCGCCGCCTCGGCCTGCGCCTCGACCAGCGTCTGCTGCAGCGCGATGGCGTTCGCCCCGGCATAGTAGGCGCCCGGCTGTGTCCGGTCGATCCCGAGGCAGACCACGGTCAGATGCCCGCCGCGCGCCTCGGCCATCGCGGCGGCGGCCTCGAGCGTGCTCCGCTCGGTGTCGAAGTCCCGCACGAAAGTGACGATCGTCTTGTAGTCCATGGTCGCAGCTCCTTCTTGACCCCGCCATTCTCGGCGGCGCCCAGGGAACACGCATTGACCTTGGTCAACCGCCGCGACCCGAACCTTTGACTTAAATCAATGCGCCGCGCGCCCGGCCGCTCCATGGAGGAGCCTGTCGAACCGGGCCCGGACTCCGTGACGAGCGCCTGGAGCAATCTGAAGGAACGCGAGATGTGGGATTACCTGAAGCTGATCGTGCTGGGCCTCGTCGCGATCTTCGCCGCCATCGCGGCGAACTACGCGCGCGACGTGCCCTACATGGTCCACGCCATCATCGTCATGCTCGTCGCAGGCGGCCTCTTCCTCTGGACGCTGCGCCGCATCGACGAGCCGCGGCCCGCGCCCGAGACGGGCTACATGGACGGCGTCGTCCGGGCCGGGGTGATCGCCACCTCTCTCTGGGGCGTGGTGGGCTTCCTCGCGGGTGTCTTCATCGCCTTCCAGCTCGCCTTTCCGGGGCTCAATTTCGAATGGGCGCAAGGTTACGCGAACTTCGGCCGGCTCCGCCCGCTCCACACCTCGGCGGTGATCTTCGCCTTCGGGGGCAACGCGCTGATCATGTCGTCGTTCTACATCGTGCAGCGCACCTCGGCGGCACGGCTCTGGGGCGGCAACCTCGCCTGGTTCGTGTTTTGGGGCTACCAGCTCTTCATCGTGCTCGCCGCGACCGGCTACCTGCTCGGCGCGACGCAGTCGAAGGAATACGCCGAGCCCGAATGGCATGTGGACCTCTGGCTCACGATCGTCTGGGTCGCGTTCCTTCTGGTGTTCCTCGGCACCATCATGAAGCGCAAGGAAAAGCACATCTACGTCGCGAACTGGTTCCTGCTGAGCTTCATCGTCACGGTCGCGATGCTGCACATCGTGAACAACCTCTCGATCCCCGTCTCGATCTTCGGGTCGAAGTCGGTGCAGGTCTTCTCGGGCGTGCAGGACGCGATGGTGCAGTGGTGGTACGGCCACAACGCCGTGGGCTTCTTCCTGACGGCAGGCTTTCTGGGCATGATGTACTACTTCGTGCCGAAGCAGGCCGAGCGGCCGGTCTATTCCTACAAGCTGTCCATCATCCACTTCTGGGCGCTGATCTTCCTCTACATCTGGGCGGGTCCGCACCACCTGCACTACACCGCGCTGCCCGACTGGGCCTCGACGCTGGGCATGGTGTTCTCGATCGTGCTGTGGATGCCCTCCTGGGGCGGGATGATCAACGGCCTGATGACGCTCTCGGGCGCCTGGGACAAGCTTCGGACTGACCCGATCATCCGGATGATGGTCGTCTCGATCGGCTTCTACGGCATGTCGACCTTCGAGGGGCCGATGATGTCGATCCGCGCGGTCAACTCGCTGTCGCACTACACCGACTGGACCATCGGCCACGTGCACTCAGGGGCGCTTGGCTGGAACGGCATGATCACCTTCGGCGCGCTCTACTTCCTCGTGCCGCGGCTCTGGCAGCGCGAGCGGCTCTACTCGCTCGGGCTCGTCAACTGGCACTTCTGGCTCGCCACCATCGGCATCGTGCTCTACGCGGCCTCGATGTGGGTGACGGGCATCATGGAGGGCCTGATGTGGCGCGAGGTCGACGCGCAGGGCTTCCTCGTGAACTCCTTCGCCGACACGGTCGCCGCCAAGTTCCCGATGTATGTGGTCCGCGCCCTGGGCGGGGTGATGTACCTCGCGGGTGCGATCATCATGTGCTACAACCTCTGGATGACCGTGCGCAGGTCCCCGGCCAAGCAGGCCGCGGGCTCCGCCATGGCTCCGGCCGAATAAGGAGACCGGACCCATGGGCATCCTGGACAAGCACAAGTTCCTTGAGACCAACGCCACGGCGCTTCTGGTGGGCAGCTTCGTCGTGGTGACCATCGGCGGGCTCGTCGAGATCGTGCCTCTCTTCTACCTCGAGAACACCATCGAGGACGTCGAGGGAATGCGGCCCTATTCGCCGCTCGAGCTCGCCGGCCGCGACATCTACATCCGCGAGGGCTGCTACGTCTGCCACAGCCAGATGATCCGGCCCATGCGGGACGAGGTCGAGCGCTACGGGCACTACAGTCTCGCGGCCGAATCGAAGTACGACCATCCGTTCCAGTGGGGGTCGAAGCGCACCGGGCCCGACCTTGCCCGCGTCGGCGGCCGCTATTCGGACGACTGGCACGTCGACCACTTCACCGACCCCCAGTCGGTGGTGCCTGAATCGGTCATGCCGAAGTACGGCTTCCTCCTCGACCGGCTCATCACGCCCGAGCACATCGAGGACCTGATGTCGACCCACGCGATGGTCGGCGTGCCCTACACCGAGGAGATGATCGAGAACGCGCGCGCGGATTTCCTGGTCCAGGTCGATCCGATGGGCGACTTCGACGGGCTGCTCGAGCGCTATCCCAAGGCGCAGGTCCGCAACTTCGACGGAGAGCCCGGCATCTCGGAAATGGACGCGCTCATCGCCTACATGCAGATGCTCGGCACGCTCGTCGACTTCTCGACCTTCACGCCCGACGCGAGCAGGTGACGCCATGACCGAACCGACCCTTCTGGAACAGATCTGGGCGAACCGGACGCTGGTCTACCTGTTCACGGCCTTCACGGTCGCCGTCCTCTTCACCTTCCGGCCCGGCAGCAGGAAGATCCACCGCGACAGCGCAGAGATCCCGTTCCGGCACGACGACAAACCCGCCTCGGATTCCCAAGGCCCGCACAAGGAGGCGCGCTCGTGAGCCAGACGCCAGACGACGACAAGAAGAGCGAGCAAGGCCATGGGACGACCGGGCACTCGTGGGACGGCATCGAGGAATGGAACAACCCCCTGCCGCGCTGGTGGGTGTGGACCTTCTACGCCACCATCGTCTGGGCCATAGGCTATACCATCGCCTATCCGGCATGGCCGCTGGTCAGCCAGGCGACGCCGGGGCTGCTCGGCTTCTCGACCCGCGCGAACGTGCAGGCCGACATCGACCGGGTGACGGCGCAGAACGCGGCGCTGACCGAGCGGCTCGAGGGCATCGAGCTTGCGTCCCTTGCGGACGATCCCGATCTCGCCGGCTTCGCGGTGAACAAGGGTGCGGCGATCTTTCGCAGCCACTGCTCTCAGTGCCACGGATCGGGCGCGGCGGGGGCGGTGGGCTATCCCAACCTCCTCGACGACGACTGGCTCTGGGGCGGGACGCTCGACGAGATCGCCTACACGATCACCCACGGCATCCGCAACGAACAGTCGCCCGAGACGCAGTGGTCGCAGATGCCGGCCTTCGGCGAGATCCTCGCGCCCGAGGAGATCGAGCAGGTGGTCCATCACGTCCGCGCGCTCTCGGGGCAGGAGCATGACGCGACCCTCGCCGCGGCGGGCGAGCAGGTCTATCTCGACCAGTGCGCGGCCTGCCACATGGACGACGGCACCGGCGACACCTTCCAGGGCGCGCCGAACCTGTCGGACGCGATCTGGCTCTACGGCGGCGACATCGAGACCCTGATCGAGACGGTGACCTGGTCGCGCTTCGGCGTGATGCCCGCGTGGTCCGAGGAGTACCGGCCGGCGCAGGGCCTGAACCAGGCCGAGATCAACGCCGTCGCCGCCTACGTCCACCAGCTGGGCGGCGGGCAATAGGAAAGGGCGCCCCGCCGGGGCGCCCCTCAGGTCGGACCGGCCCCGGATCCTGTTCGCGCGTTTCCACGGGGCCTGGTCGGAGGGCGGCGGCACTTTCGGGTGCCGCCGTTCCCGTCTTGATCCACGTCAACGAACTGGAGCGCGGTCCGTGAAAGACAAGGATCGCGAACAGACACCCGGAGACCGTCCCGTGGCATCCGCCGAGCAACAGCAACTCTACGCGCCCCGCGAGCCCATCTTCCCGCGCCGCGTCTCTGGCCCGTTCCGCACGCTCAAGTGGTGGCTCATGGCCGTCACGCTCGGCATCTACTACATCACGCCGTGGATCCGCTGGGACCGCGGGCCGGACCTGCCCGACCAGGCCGTGCTCGTCGACCTCGCCAATCGCCGCTTCTTCTTCTTCATGATCGAGATCTGGCCGCACGAGTTCTACTTCGTCGCGGGCCTTCTCATCATGGCGGGCCTCGGGCTGTTCCTGTTCACCTCGGCGCTCGGCCGCGTCTGGTGCGGCTACGCCTGCCCGCAGACCGTCTGGACCGACCTCTTCATCCTCGTCGAGCGCTGGATCGAGGGCGACCGCAATGCGCAGGTGAGGCTCTGGAACGCGAAGTGGGACATCCGCAAGGCGCGCCTGCGCGTCTCGAAATGGATGCTATGGCTTCTCATCGCGCTCGCCACCGGGGGCGCCTGGGTCTTCTACTTCACCGACGCGCCCACGCTCCTGCGCAATCTCGTCACCCTCGACGCCCACCCGGCCGCCTACACCACGATCGCCGTCCTGACGGGCACCACTTTCCTTCTCGGCGGCTTCGCGCGGGAACAGGTCTGCATCTACATGTGTCCCTGGCCCCGCATCCAGGCCGCCATGATGGACGAGGACACGATCACGGTGGCCTACCGCGACTGGCGGGGCGAGCCTCGCGGCAAGCACCGGAAGGCCGAAGGCGCGGAGCTTCTGGGCGACTGCATCGACTGCAACGCCTGCGTGAACGTCTGCCCGATGGGCATCGACATCCGCGACGGCCAGCAGCTTGCCTGCATCACCTGCGCGCTCTGCATCGACGCCTGCGACGACGTGATGGACAAGATCGGCAAGCCGCGCGGACTCATCGACTACATCGCGCTGACCGACGAGACGCGCGAACGCGCGGGCGAGGCGCCGAAAAGCGTCTGGAAACACGTCTTCCGGCCGCGCACGGTCCTCTACACCACGCTCTGGTCGGTCGTCGGCATCGGTCTGACCGTCGCGCTGTTCCTGCGGCAGGAGATCGACCTGACGGTCGCCCCGGTCCGCAACCCGACCTTCGTGACGCTGTCGGACGGGTCGATCCGCAACACCTACGACGTGCGGCTGCGCAACATGAACCTCGAGGACCGGGTGTTCGAACTGTCGCTGACCTCGGACGCGGCGCTGCAGATCGTGCTCGAGGGCGAGGACGATCTGACGGTCGAGGTGCCTGCGAACCAGATGGTGCTCCAGCGCGTCTACGTCGTCGCCCCGCCCGGATCGGCCGCGGCCGAGGCCAACCGGACCGACTTCCGCCTCTGGGTCGAGGACCAGACGAGCACCGACCGGGCGTCACGTGACACGATCTTCAACGGAACAGGAGACTAGGCAGATGCGCGAGATCACCGGCCGCAAGGTCCTCTTCGGCTTCGTCGGCGCCTTCGGCGTCATCCTCACCGCCAACCTGACGCTCGCCTTCAACGCGGTCAGCACCTTTCCCGGCCTCGAGGTCAGGAACAGCTACGAGGCGAGCCAGGTCTTCGACCGCAACAAGGCGGCTCAACTGGCGCTCGGCTGGACCGTCCGCGCCGAAGTCGCGGGCGGAGAGCTGCGCCTGTCGATCACCGATGCCGGCGGCCGTCCCGTGAACCCGCCCGAGCTGACGGGGATCTTCGGCAAGGCCACCAGCGTCGTGGCCGACGTGACGCCCGAATTCGCCTTCGTGGATGGCGTGCACGTGGCCACTGTCCCCGCCACGCCCGGCAACTGGAACTTCCGGATGAAGGCGGTGGCCGAGGACGGCACCCTGTTCCAGCAGCGCATCCCGCTCTACGTCCCGTCCTGATATGGCGCTCGCCGAGATTCCCCGCCTGGGCGCCTGCCCCGCCTGTGTCGCCGCCCCGGCGGCCGAGGCGCTGGCGGCCCGCGCGGCGGCAGCCGAGGGCCCGGGCAGCGTCCAGATCTCTCTCCCCACGATCCACTGCGCCGCCTGCATCTCGGCCGTCGAGCGGGGACTCGCCGCCGCCCCCGGCGTCCGCGCCGCGCGGGTCAACCTGACGCTGAAGCGCGTCAGCGTGGAAACCGACCCCGGCGTGACGGCCGAGGACCTGATCGCCCGGATCGAGGCGCTGGGCTATGAGGCGCACGAGCTTGACAGCGCCGCGCTCGCCGCCACCGAGGTCGACCGCAAGGGCCGCGACCTTCTCATGCGGCTCGCCGTCGCCTTCTTCGCCAACATGAACGTCATGCTCCTGTCGGTGGCCGTCTGGTCGGGGGCCGAGGGCGTCACCCGCGACATGTTCCACTGGATCTCGGCCATGATCGCGATCCC
>DAINOF010000130.1:0-8281 GCA_036735505.1 Paracoccaceae bacterium | reverse complement strand
CAGACGCAGGACGCGGCCGAGGCGCAGGTGTCGATGGACGACCTGTCCGAGATGGAGATGGGCGAAGAGGCGGAGCTGCCCGAGGGCGAGGCGCCTCTCGAGCCGCCGCCCCCTGCCCCGCACAGCGATGCCGACCCGAACTACCGCGTCTTCACCTCGGACTTCGACGAGGAAATCCGGGCCGAGGAGCTTGCCGAGCCGGCCGAGCTCGAGCGCCTTCGCGCCTACCTCGACCAGCAGCTCGAGCCCCTGAAGGGCGCCGTCAGCCGGCTCGCCAACAAGCTCCAGCGCCGGCTTCAGGCGCAGCAGAGCCGCAGCTGGGAATTCGACCTCGAGGAAGGCATCCTCGACGCCGGGCGGCTCGCGCGGGTGGTGGCGAACCCCACGACGCCCCTGTCGTTCAAGATCGAGAAGGACACCGAGTTCCGCGACACGGTCGTGACGCTGCTGCTCGACAACTCAGGGAGCATGCGGGGCCGGCCGATCTCGATCGCGGCGATCTGCGCCGACGTGCTCGCCCGCACGCTGGAACGCTGCCAGGTCAAGGTCGAGATCCTGGGCTTCACGACCCGCGCGTGGAAGGGCGGACAATCGCGCGAGGCCTGGTTGCAGGCGGGCCGCGAGCAGCAGCCGGGGCGGCTGAACGACCTGCGTCACATCCTCTACAAGACCGCCGACACGCCCTGGCGGCGGGCGCGCACGAACCTTGGCCTGATGATGAAGGAAGGGCTTCTGAAGGAGAACATCGACGGCGAGGCGCTTGAATGGGCGCATCGGCGGATGCTGGCGCGGCCCGAGGCGCGCAAGATCCTGATGGTCATCTCGGACGGCGCGCCGGTGGACGATTCGACCCTGTCGGTGAACCCCGCGAACTACCTCGAGAAGCACCTGCGCGACGTGATCGCGATGGTGGAACGGCGGCGGGCCGTGGAACTCATCGCCATCGGCATCGGCCATGACGTGACGCGCTACTACCAGCACGCGGTGACGATCACCGATGTGGACCAGCTCGCGGGCGCGATGACAGAACAGCTCGCCACGCTCTTCGACAAGGACCAGCGCGCAAGGGCGCGGCTCATGGGCATCGGCCGCTCGATGCGGCGGGCCTCGTGATGCGCGGGCCCGCCGCCGTGCTTTGCCTCGCCGCCGCGCCCGTGCTGGCCGATGTCGCGGGGCCCGAGGCGGTGTTCGACGGCGGTTGGGAGTGCCGGGCCTACGAGCTTGGCATCCCCGGCTGGCTCGACTGCCTTCGCGACACGGGCGCATCCGAGGCGGCGGTGGCCTTCGCCGCCGAGGTCGCCACGCCGCGCCCGCCCGAAGGTGCGGGCTATGACCTGCCCGGAGTGCTGGTGGACTTCACCGAGTACGGCGAGGTGGACGCAGGCACTGTCGTCTTCCCCGACCTCGCCAACTCGAACGTGAACATGCTGTTCCTGAACGGTGATCCGGCGATCCTCCACCCCTATGACATCCTGACTGACACAAAGCCGGACGACGCGGCAAGCCGCGCGATACGCGCGGAATACCCCGACGTCCTCTACACGGGTCAGACCGTGATTGGCCCCCATCGCCGCCTTTCCGACGGCACGCAGCGCTTCGTGGTGATGGACCTCCTGATGGACGGCTGCCGCGCCTGTGAGAACGTGGGCATCATGGTGGCCGAGATCGACTTCCGCGAAGGCCGCGTCGCCGGGTCCCAGGTGCTGGGCTGGATCGAGAGCGACGCCGTGCCGAACAACACACGCGACCGGCTTCTCGACTGGGACCGGGCCACGCTGCAGCTCGCCCTCAACCTCGCGGGCTATGGCGCGGGGGCGATGGACGGGCGGATGACGCGTGCGACCCGTGCGGCGCTGGCCGCGTTCCGAGCCGACCATTGCGACCCCGCCGAAGGCCCCGCCGAGTCCGAGGCCCTATATGCAGCCATGCTGGGCGCCACTGCCCCCTGCGCGCCGTAAGAGGGCCGCCCGTGTTCCAGACCTTCGACGCCCCCACCTCGCCCGACCAGGGACCGCCGCGCCTCAAGGCGCTGCGGCGGGAGCTGGCGGCCGAAGGGCTGGATGGCTTCCTCGTGCCGCGCGCCGATGCCCACCAGGGCGAATATGTGGCCCCGCGCGACGACCGGCTGGCCTGGCTCACCGGCTTCACCGGATCGGCCGGGTTTTGCGCCGTCCTGCAGGAGATCGCGGCCGTCTTCGTCGACGGGCGCTACCGCGTGCAGGTGAAGGCGCAGGTGGCGGCGGACTTCACCCCGGTGAACTGGCCCGAGACGAAGCTTGGCCCGTGGCTGGTCGAGCACCTGCCCCACGGCGGCAAGGTCGGCTTCGACCCCAGGCTCCACACCGCGCAGGAGATCGAGACGATCGAGACGGCGGTAGAGGGCAGGGGCATCCACCTTGCGCCCGTCCCGAACCTGATCGACCGCCTCTGGGAAGACCAGCCCGCCCCGCCCTCGGGCCCGGTCATGGACCATCCGGTGGAGCTAGCAGGCGAAGCCTCGCCCGACAAGCGCGCCCGGATCGCGAAGCTCGTCCACGACGCAGGCCAGAAGGCCGCCGTCCTGACGCTGCCCGATTCCATCTCCTGGCTCCTCAACATCCGCGGCTCGGACATCCCGAGGAACCCGGTCGTCCATGCCTTCGCGATCCTCCATGCGGACGGGCGCGTGGCGCTGTTCCTCGATCCGGCGAAGGTGACCGATCTCGGGCCCGATCCCGGCATCGACGTCCACCCGCCCGAGGCCTTCGACCCCGCGCTCCGCGCGCTTCAGGGTCCCGTCCGCGTCGACAAGGCGACCGCCCCCCTCGAGGTCTCGCGCATCCTGACTGAGGCCGGCGTCGCGGTCGCCTGGGGCGACGACCCCTGCATCCTGCCCAAGGCCCGCAAGAACGATACCGAGCTGAAGGCCACCGCCGAGGCGCATCTGCGCGACGGCGCTGCGATGGTCGAGTTCCTCGCCTGGCTCGACCGCGAGGCGCCGAAGGGCAAGCTGACCGAGATCGAGGTCGTCAAGGCTCTCGAGGGCTTCCGGCGCGCGACGAACGCGCTCCACGACATCAGCTTCGACACGATCTGCGGGTCGGGCCCGAACGGCGCGATCGTCCATTACCGGGTCACGGAGGGCACGAACCGCAAGGTGACGCCCGGCGAGCTGCTGCTGGTCGACTCGGGCGGCCAGTATGTGGACGGGACGACCGACATCACGCGCACCGTGGCCGTCGGCGCCGCGACCGAGGAACAGCGCGCCTGCTTCACCCGTGTGCTGCAGGGCATGATGGCGATCAGCCGCGCCCGTTGGCCCCGCGGGATCGCCGGCCGCGACCTCGACGCGCTCGCACGGGCGGCCCTCTGGATGGCGGGGATGGACTACGACCACGGCACCGGCCACGGTGTCGGCACGTTCCTCTGCGTCCACGAGGGGCCGCAGCGGCTTTCGCGCATCTCCGAGGTGCCGCTCGAGCCGGGCATGATCCTGTCGAACGAGCCCGGCTACTACCGCGAGGGCGCCTTCGGCATCCGGATCGAGAACCTGATCGTCGTGCGCGAGGCCGAGAAGATCGGCGACGGGCGCGACCAGCTGGCCTTCGAGACGCTGACCTGGGTGCCCATCGACCGACGGCTGATCGACGCCGGGCTCCTGAGCCCCGGCGAGCGGAGCTGGATCAACCGCTACCACGCCGAGGTGCGCGAGAAGATCGCCCCGCGCGTGAGCGCGCAGGCGAAAAGCTGGCTGGAAGGCGCGACCCGGCCTATCTGAAGGCAGCGACGGGCCGCTGCAGGCCCGCGATGAACGCCAGGGAGGGACGATGGCCGATCACATCAGGATAAGGCGTGCAGGAGGAACATGGGTCGTGCGCGCGGGCGGCGCGATCCTCGGCGAGAGCCGCGAGGCGCTCGAACTGACCGAGGGCTCCTATCCCTTCGTCATCTATTTCCCCCGCGGCGACGTGGCGATGGCCTTCCTCGACCGGACCGAGAAGTCCTCGACCTGCCCGTGGAAGGGCCAGGCGAGCTACTATTCGATCGTCACCAAGTCGCGGACGCTCGAGAACGCGGCCTGGTCCTACGAGGACCCCAAGCCCGGGATGGAGGCGATCAAGGACCACATCGCGTTCTATGCCTCCGACGACGTGAAGGTCGAAGGGATCTGAGCGGGCGGTTTGCCGCGATGACCCTCGCCGCCCCCGAGGAGATGCCCGGCGCCTTCGCGGCCGCCTGGATGGCGCGGGACGCCGACGCGCTCGCCGCGCTGTTCGCCGAGGACGCCGATTTCGTGAACGTGGTCGGCATCTGGTGGGAGGACCGCGGGGCGATCCGCGCGGCGCATCACACCGGCCTGACGACGTTCTTCCGCGACTCGCGGCTGTCGCCGGGGCGCGTGAAGCTGCGTCAGGTCGCGCCCGGCGCCGCGGTGGTGCAGGCGCGGATGATCCTGACGGGCCAGCGCGCGCCCGACGGCACCGAGGCCGGGCCGCGGCACACGATCCTCACCTTCGTGATGGCCGAGCGGGCCGAGGGCTGGGTCTGCGTCGCGGCGCAGAACACCGACATCGTGCCGGGGCAAGAGACGCATGAACGCAAGGGCGACGACCTGATCCCCCGCGACTATCGCCGGACCTGAGCCTCTCACCCCGCGAGCAGCGCCCGCGCCGCGCCGCGCGCCTCTTCCGTCACCGTATCGCCCGACAGCATCCGGGCGATCTCGTCCACCCGCGCCAGGGGATCGAGCGGGACCACCCGGCTTGTCGTCACGTTGCCCGAGACCGACTTCTCGACGCGCCAGTGGTGACGGCCGAGCGCCGCGACCTGCGGCGAGTGCGTCACCACGAGAACCTGCGCGCCCTCGGCGATCGCGGCGAGCCTGCGCCCCACCGCGTCGGCGGTCGCGCCGCCCACGCCCCGGTCGATCTCGTCGAAGATGAGCGTCAGGCCCGCGCTGCCCGAGGTCAGGCAGACCTTGAGCGCCAGAAGGAAGCGCGACAGCTCGCCCCCCGACGCGATGCGATTGAGCGGCCCGGACGGCGCGCCAGGGTTCGTTGCCACGGTGAACTGCACCGCGTCACGCCCCTCGGGCCCCGGCTCGCCCGGCGCGATCTCGGTCGCGAAGACCGCGCGTTCCATCCGAAGCGGGGCGAGTTCGCCCGCCATCGCGGCATCGAGCCGGGCTGCGGCCCCGGCCCGGGTCGCCGACAGCCGGTCTGCGGCGGCCCGATAGCGCGCCTCGGCCTCGGCCACCGCCGCCTTCAGCGCCCGAAGGTTCGCCGCCCCGCCCTCGAGCGCACCGAGCTTCCCGCGCAGGTCCCGGGCAAGCGCCCCGAGATCGTCGGGCAGCACCCCGTGCTTGCGCGCGAGCGCCCGGATCGCGAAGAGCCGCTCTTCCACCGCCTCGAGCTCGCCCGCATCGAAGGCCAGCGCGTCGAGCGCACGCTCTACCCCCTGGCTCGCCTCGCCGAGCTCGGTCAGCGCCCGGCCAAGCGCATCGATGGCCGCGTCGAGCGTGCCTTCCGCCCGGTCCGCCGCCCCCTCGAGCCAGCGCAGCGCATCGGCCATGCGCCCCTCGGCGCCGTCTTCCCCGAGGGCCGCCAGCGCCTTGGCCACGTCCTCGCGGATGCGCGCCGCGCCCTGCATCAGCCGCCGCCGCTGGTCGAGCGCGGCGTCCTCCCCCGGCTCGGGGTCGAGCGCGTCGAGTTCGGCGACGGCGTGGCGAAGATAGTCCTCCTCGGCCCGAAGCGCGGCGACGCGCCCTTCCGCCTCGGTCAGCGCCACCCCCGACAGGCTGAGCTGTCGCCACGCCGCCCGCGTCTCGTCCACCAGCGGGGCGAGGCCGCCGAAGGCGTCGAGAAGCTGCCGGTGGCCGCGCGGGTTCAGGAGGCCCCTGTCGTCGTGCTGGCCGTGCAGCTCGACAAGCGTATCCGACAGCGCCCGAAGCACCTCGCCGCTCGCCCGGCGGTCGTTGATGAAAGCCGTCTTGCGGCCGTCGCGCGCGTTCACGCGCCTCAGGATCAGCTCGTCTGCGGGCGGAAACCCCGCCGCCTCGAGCACCGCCCAGCCCGGGTGGTCAGGCCCCAGCGCGAACTCCGCTACGACCTCCCCCTGCTCGGCGCCCGCGCGCACGAGGTCCGCCCGCCCGCGCCAGCCGAGGACGAAGCCCAGCGCGTCGAGAAGGATCGACTTGCCCGCCCCCGTCTCGCCCGTGAGCACGTTGAGCCCCGGCCGGAAGTCGAGCGACAGACGGTCGATCAGAAGGACGTCCCGGATGTCGAGCGCGCGCAGCATTTGTTCTCACGCGGAAGCGACGGCGACCCCGCCGCGCCTCACAGCCACTGGCCGCGGATCGTCTGGCGCCAGACCGTCGACAGCCAGCCCGTCGGCTGGGCATCGGGGCGCAGCCCCTGCCCCGTCAGAAGCGCGAAGCCGTCCTGGTACCAGTCGGTCGACTGGAAGTTGTAGCCGAGGATCGCGCCCGCCGTCTGCGCCTCGTCCGTCAGGCCGAGCGCGAGCGAGGTCTCGATCAGGCGATAAAGCGCCTCGGGCGTGTGCGAGGTCGTCTGGAACTGCTCGACCACCACCCGGAACCGGTTCGCGGCCGCCTGGTGGTTCCCGCGCTTCAGGTAGTAGCGGCCGATCTCCATCTCCTTGCCGCCGAGGTGGTCGAAGGCGAGGTCGAACTTGAGGATGGCCGAGCGCGCGTATTCGCTTTCGGGATGCTCCTCGATCACCCGCCTCAGCGCCTGGAGCGCCTGGAAGGTCAGCCCCTGGTCGCGGCCCACGTCGTCGATCTGGTCATAGAAGCTGAGCGCGAGCAGGTACTTGGCATAGGCCGCGTCCTCGTCGGCGGGATAGAACTCGATAAAGCGCTGCGCCGAGGCGCGGGCGTTCTCGTAGTCGCGGTCGCGATGATAGGCGAAGGCCTGCATGATCAGCGCGCGCTTGGCCAGTTCGCTGTAGGGATAAAGCCGCTCGACCTCGCCGAAAAGCGGCGCGGCGTCGCGCGGGCGGCCCGTTTCCAGTTCGATCTCGGCGAGGCGGTAGAGCTCTTCCGGCGAATAGGACTCGAGCGGCACAGACCGGCCCGCCACGTCGCCCGCGCAGGCCGAGAGCACGAAGGCCGCCACGAAAAGCACCGCCGCGGGACCGGATTTCTTCACGACACCTGCCATAGAGCCTTCCCCAGAGCCGGGGCCTTTCCGGTTCTCATGCCGGCCCCGCGGACGTCTCCTAGCACAGAAAAAAACGACGCAAAACGCCTAAGCGCCGGTCAGGCCGCCGGGGCGAGATCGCCGCGCGTGACGCCCGCGCCGGGCAGCAGGGCCGCCTCGTGCGAGGCAAGCTCGACCATGCGGAAAGCGTTGGGGCGCGCGAAGACAGCCCGCAGGAGCGCGTTCGTCATCGCATGCCCCGCCCGCTCGGCGGTGTAGCGTGCGAGAAGCGGCGCGCCGGCGAGCGCGAGGTCGCCCAGGGCGTCGAGCATCTTGTGCCGCACCGCCTCGTCCCGGTGCCGCAACCCGCCGGGCGTCAGCACCTCGTCGCCATCGACGACCACCGCATTCTCGTAGGTCCCGCCGAGTGCGAGGCCCGCCGCGCGCATCTGCACCACGTCCGATTGCCGGCAGAAGGTGCGGCTGTCGGCCAGTTCATGGACGAAGGCGCCGTTCGACATGACAAGCCGCTTCTGCTGCCGCCCGATCGCGCCGTCCTCGAAGTCGATCCCGAAGTCCATCTCGAGCGTCTCGGCCGGATCGAGCCGCGCGAAGGCGGGGCCGTTGCGGACCTCGACCGTGTCGAGAAGACGGATCGCGCGCACCGGGGCGGACTGCGTCCTGAGCCCGCGGCCGAGAATGGCCCGCACGAAGGGCGCGGCGCTGCCGTCGATGATGGGCACCTCGGGTCCGTCGATCTCGACGATGAGGTTCGAGAGGCCGCAGCCCGCGATGGCGGCCATGATGTGCTCGACCGTCATAACCGAGACGCCCGAGGCGTTCGACAGCGTCGTACAGAGCCGCGCCGGCACCACGTTGTCCCAGCGGGCGGCGACGAGCGTGTCCTTCGCGACCGCGTCGAGCCGCCGGAACCAGATGCCGACCTCGGCCGGGGCGGGGCGGAGCGTGACGCGGGCTGCAGCACCCGTGTGCAGGCCCACGCCCTCGAAGCTCACCGCCGCGCGTATCGTTCTTTGCATTTTCGTCCCCGGCGAGCCGCTCGCCGCCCCTTGCATCGTTCCGAGGTAGGGGGTTGGCCGGGCCGCCTCAACTCAATCTTTGCAACACGTTGTAACACCCGC
>DAINOF010000129.1:0-8311 GCA_036735505.1 Paracoccaceae bacterium | reverse complement strand
CGAAGCCGCCCTCGATCGGGATGTCGACCTGCCGCTGGGTGGGCGAGATCATGCGGGCGGTGTTGATCTTGGCCACGAGCTGGTCGTCGGGGATGTCGAAATCCTTGATGAGCCGGGGCGGGATCGCGCCGCCGCAAGGCTTGATCCGGCCGGCCCGGTCGATGAAGGCCACGCGGCGCCCGGCGCGCGCGAGGTCCCAGGCGGCGGTGGCCCCGGACGGGCCGCCTCCGACGACGACGACATCGTAGTGCATGATCATTCTCCCGGAACGAGGGACGAGGACGAGGCCCGCGCGGGCGCGCGGTCCATGATGCGGAGCGCCAGGACGGCGGCGGCGAGGAACAGCGCGGCCTCGGCGAGGAACACCGCGCCGAAGGCCGTGGGGTCGGAGACGAAGGCGCGCAGGAGGTCCACGGCGGCGGCACCGAGAAGCCCGCCGAAGCCCGCGGCGATGGCCTGAGCCGCGCCCCAGAGGCCCATGCGGGTGCCTTCGCGCTGGCCCCGGCCCTCTCCGGCCAGCGCCATCATCGAGCCGATGGCCGCGACCGCGAACATGCCGTTGAACACGCCCATGAGGACGACGGCGGGGACGAGGAGAGCCGCGCCGGTCTGGCCGATGAGCGAGATCATGCACAGCGCCGCCGCCGATCCGAGGCAGCCCGCAGCGACCCAGGCGCGGAGGCTGCCGAGGCGAAACCCCGTCGCGGCCACGCCCACGAGAACCATGCCCAGGAACACGCCGCCGTTCTGCGCCCCAGCAAGCGAGGTCGACTGGCCCGGCGAGAAGCCGAAGACGAGGCCCGCATAGGGTTCCAGGATCAGCTCCTGCATGAAGTAGGCGGTCATCGAGACGAAGACGAAGATGGTGAACATCCGCGCGCGCGGTTCGTTCCAGATCTCGGCGATCCCGTCCCGGAACCGTCCCTGTTCCGGCTCGGGCCGTGTGGTCACGCGGCGCTCGATCCCCCAGATGGCGACCGTCGTGACGACGAGCGCGGCGCCCGCGACGACGGCCACGATCCGGGCGAGGCGCGCAGGGCTGTAGGGCTCGAGAAGCGCGCCCACCGTTCCGGCCGTCACAGCGATGCCGAAGACCATCATGAGCCAGGTGATCGTCGCCGCCGCCGCCCGCCGACGCGGGTCCGTCGCGGTGGCGAGAAGGGCAAGCAGCGCCGTGCCCGAGGCGCCGACGCCGAGGCCGATGAGCGCATAGGCCGCAACGGACACCGCGAGGCCCGCGGCGAAACTCTGCTCGAACACCGCGATGCCGAGCGCAGCGGTCAGGGCGCCAGCGCCCAGCGACGCCATCCCGGCAATGATGAAGAGCGTCCGCCGCCCGCCCGTGTCCGACAGGAAGCCCCAGTTCGGCCGGGTGATCTGGATGCCGTAGTGCAGCGCCACCAGCATCCCCGGCAACACCGCCGGAAGTGCAAGTTCCACGACCATCAGGCGGTTGAGCGTCGAGGTCGTCAGCACCACGATCGCGCCGAGCGCCATCTGCACGAGGCCGAGCCGGACGATCTGGAGCCAGGAGAGCGACATCTCAGCCCCCGAGCGCGCGCACGGCGAAGGCCGTGACCATCATGCCGGCGACATACAGCGTGACTCCGGTCGCGTTGTACCAGGGCGCCTTGGCGCGGGGGTCCTTGAGCATGACCTTCATCGCCCAGAACTGGAGGAGAAGGAGGACCGTGACGGCCAGCGCATGCCACGGCCGGTCCCAGATCAGGAGGAGCGAGACCACGATCATCTGCGGCAGCGCCATGCCGATGCAGGCGATCTTGGCCGCGACCTCGGGGCCGACGACGACGGGGAGCGAGCGCACCCCCGTCTGCCGGTCGCCTTCGAGCGCCTTGAAGTCGTTGAGCGTCATGATCCCATGCGCGCCGAGCCCGTAGAGAACGGCCACGGTGATCACGTAGAAGGACGGCGCGCCGGTCGCGAGCACGGCGGCGCCGGTGAACCAGGGCAGCGTCTCGTAGGAGAGCCCAACGAGCCCCGGCCCCCACCAGCCCGATTTCTTGAGCCGCACGGGCTCGGCCGAGTAGGCCCAGGCGGCCAGCACGCCGAGGATCGTCGCGCCGAAGCCCCACGGGCCCAGGAACCAGCCGATCCCCAGCGCCATGACCGACATGGCGAGCGCCACCCAGAGCCCCCAGCGCCCCGGCACCCGGCCCGAGGGAATCGGGCGGTTGGGTTCGTTGATCGCGTCGACGTGCCGGTCGCACCAGTCGTTCGCGGCCTGGCTCATCCCGCAGACGACCGGGCCGGCCAGAAGCACGCCGAGGAGGACAAGCCACCAGGCCTCGCCGGGCCAGACGCCCGCCGAGACGACGCCGCACAGGTAGGCCCACATCGGCGGAAACCACGTGATCGGCTTCAGCAGCTGGAGGAGGGCCGCGGGCTCCGGCAGCCGCCGGGAATGTAAGGATTCAGCAACAGTCATGCTGTCAAGGTAACTTGACACATCGAGTCTGGCAAGCGCCGGATGCAGCGTTCCGGTCACGAACTTTCGCTAGAGGACGGGCGCGAAAAGCCGGGCCACCGGGGCCGCGACGCGCAACCACAGGGGCCCCTCCGCCAGCGCCCGCCCGAGCCGGAGCGACGAGGCGAGGTCGGCCTCGAGCATCGCCGCGACCTCTCCGGCGAGGCGAGGGTCGCACAGGACGGCCGTCGTCTCGAAGTTCAGCAGGCAGGACCGGATGTCGAGGTTGAAGGTCCCGACCGACACGACGTCGTCGTCCACCAGCACCACCTTCTGGTGCATGAAGCGGCCCTGATAGCGCCAGACCTCGCAGCCCGCGCTTTGCACCTCGTCGAAGAAGGCGAAGGCGGCGGCCCAGGGCAGCCACTTGTCGGGCACCTCGGGGACGATGAGGCGCACGTCGACCCCGCGCAGCGCGGCGAGCTTGATCGCGTTGAGGACCGAGGGGTCGGGCGCGAAATAGGGCGAGGCGATCCAGAGCCGGCGTTCGGCCATCTGCGCGAGCGCCACGAAGTAGAGCGCGCCGTTGTCGTGCGGGTCGGTGGGCGAGGCGCCGACGACGACGCCGGCCATGTCCTCGGGCTCGGCCGCGGCGCTCCAGTCGAGCACGTCGTCGAGCCGCTGCCCCGAGACCCAGTACCAGTCCTGAAGGAACTGCGCCTGCAGCTGCTGGACGAGCGGGCCGCGCAGCCCGATCTGGGTGTCGCGCCAGCCGAGGTACTCGCGGCCGAGGTTCACGCCGCCGGTGAACCCCTCGCTGCCGTCGACCACGACGATCTTTCGGTGGTTGCGGAAGTTGAGCCCGAAGCGGCCGAGCGGCCGCGCGGGCCCCCGCTGGACCTGCATCTCGACCCCGCTCTCCCGCAGGCCCCGCCGGTAGCGGGGCGACAGCAGGAGCGTTCCCACGGCGTCGAGGATCACCCGGACCCGGACCCCGCGCCCCGCCGCCCGCGTCAGCGCCTCGGCGAAGCGCCGGCCGACCTCGTCGTCGCGGACGATGTAGAACTGCAGGAGCACGTAGCGCTCCGCGGCGTCGATTGCCGCGATCATCGCGTCGAAGGCGGCCCTGGCCGTGGGAAGGAGGCGCGCCGTATTGCCGCGCGTGACGGGGTGCAGCGCCACCGCGCCCACGGGGGCGAGCCGCCGCGCGGCCGCCTCGCCCGGAGGAATGGCGGCCTCGGACCCGTCTGGCAGGCCGTGGTCCGCCTCGCGCCGCGCCTCGGCATAGGACTGGACGCGCGAATAGCCGAAGAGCAGGTAGAGCGGCACCGCCACCATCGGCCAGGCGAAGAGGAACACGGTCCAGCCTACCGCCCCCTGCGGCGTCCGCGTGCGCCGGATCGCCTCGAACGCGACCACGACGGCGGCGAGATAGATCAGGAATGTGACGAGCGGGACGGACCAGTCGGACAGCATGCGGCCTCAGGCTCTCCCCGACCCCGTCGGCGCCGGGCCTCAGTCGACGTCGCGGCTGAGGATCCCGTACTTGCGCAGCTTCACGTAGAGGCTCTGCCGGCTCAGGCCCAGCATCTCGGCCGCCGCCACGCGGTTGTTGTTGGTCAGCTGCACCGCCGTCTCGATGCACATCTTCTCGACGACGTCGGTCGTCTCGGCCACGATGTCCTTCAACGTGGCTGAGCCGACAAGTTCCATCACGCTCTTCACGCCCTCGTCGGTGACCGTCGCGCCCGACTTGCGCACCGCCTCGGCCCGGCTCGCGTCCCGGATCACGAAGACGATGGCGGGGCGCGCCCGGTCGTTGAGGTAGGTGGCCGAGATCTCGACGGCCACCTGGCTGCCGAAGGCGCTCTGCAGCCGCGCCGCATAGAGCCGCATGTGCCCGGTCCGCGCCGCGTTGTCGATCAGCACCTTGGTGTCGACCACGCCGCGCACCAGGAAATCGGCCAGCGGCTTGCCCTTGACCATCGTGGCATGGGCCGCGTCGGTCAGGTTCAGGAACGCCTCGTTCGCCGCCCGGATGATCCCCTCGCGGTCGGTGAAGACGATGCCGTCCACGCCCTTCTGGTAGAGCGCCGCGAGATTGTCGGTCAGCTCGTCCGAGACCTGTTCGACCTCCTCGGCGTTCTCGAGTCGCGCGAACAGCATCCGCTCGCCCGCGGCGCGGAACACCGAGGGCGTGAGCAGAAGCCGCTTGCGCGACCGCCGCGCCACCACCTCGATCGGCGCGCTGGCCTCGGCGATGCCCGACGCGGTCAGCGACGAGATGAATTCGTCCCGGCGCTTGGACTCGAACTCCTGCGCGAGGACCGCGCCCTTGAGCTCGTCCGCCGACAGCCCGATCAGCGCCGCCGCCGCCGCGTTCGCCTCGAGCACCCGCCCGCTGGCCAGGGCGACGAAGACCACCGCGTCCCGCGACGCCTCCATCAGCACCCGGAACCGCGTGTCGTAGTCGCGCTGCGTTTCGTAGTCGCGCTCGAGCGCCATCTGCGCCCGGACGAGCTGCTGCTGCATCTCGGCGACGGGCCGGAGGTCGCGGCCGAGGAGAAGCAGCGTCCCGTCCGGCCCGATGCGGTGCAGCGTGTAGCGGATCGGGAATTCCCAATCCTGCTCGTCGGAATGGTTGAGCTCGATCGGCCGCCCGCCGATCTGACCTTGCGTGATCTCGGCCAGGCGCCGTTCGAGCTTCGGCACGCTCTCGCCGGTCAGGAATTCGCGGACGTCGCGGCCTTCCCACTGGTCGACCCGGCCGAAGCCCGCGTGGTGGGGATTGACGAGCACGCTCAGGACCTGGCCCACGTCCGAGATCACGATGGCGATATCGGCTGCATTCGCGATGATGTCGCCAAGCACGTCCGGGCCAATGAGGGGAATGGCGCCGCTGTTCCAGTATTTGGTGCCGCGGGAACTCATGGCCGCGGCTCTGTCGATCGCGAGTCCATCACCGGCTACTCCGATGTCACGCGCGGTCTTGCGCCCGAAGCCGAAGCCGCCAGTCCGCAGGCCCTGAGCGCGTCCCGGGCATCGGTCGTTGCATGATCCGCACCGGTCTGCGCCTTCACGTCCGTCACTCTCGTCACGACCGACCCTCCCAGCACGACCGGCGCGGCCCGCTGCGACACCGTTCGGATCCTCTTCACAAGCCTCCCGACCGGCGCAAGCTGCGTCGCCTGGGACGCGGAGAGAAAGATGGCGTCGAATTGCGCCGATGCAACAACGTCGACGATCTGGGCATCGTTCCGGCCCATCACGAGCCGCACCGACGCGCCGAGCCGGCCAAGCTGCGCGGCCAGCACGAGGGCGCCCAGCGTGTGGTACTCGTCGGCGCGGACGGCGACGAGCACGCAGGCCGCGTCCCGGCTGGCGCCGGCGTCGCGGAACCAGTCCGCGCCGATCTCGCGCAAGAGACCCTGGAGGCGGGCGGTGCCGACGGTGACCTCGGCGAAGCTCGTCCGGTCCTCGCACCAGGCCGCGCCGAGACGTCGGGCGACCTCGGGCACGTAGAAGTCGGCGATGTCCTCGCGCCGGATGCCAGAGGCGCGCATGTCGGCCACGACGGCGGCCCGGCGCTCGGGATCGGCATGGCACACGGCCGCCGCGAGATTCTCGACAAGCCGTTCGGACAGGAGTGCGGCCGGATGCCCCCGCCGCGCCGCGAGCCGCGCAAGCGCGCGCGAGGCGAGCGTCTCGGCATCGGCGCCTCGGGCTGCGTCTGCCGCCGGCCGCGCCGTCCTCTCTGCGTGCTCCGTCATCGCGGGCTCTTCCGATCTGGAGGCGGCGGTCGAAGATCCCGCAACCCGGTCCTAAGGCACTTTCCGCGAGCGCTTGGCAAATGTCAAAGAAAATAGACAGATTGGCCGGCGCCCCTGCCGGTATCGCGGGGCAGCGGGCGCATGAAATGCATAATTCCCTTGATTTTCCGCGTCTCTCGTACAGGAGCGCCTCATGGCTTGCCGACGTCGAAACTTGCACAGGAGAGTGTAAGTTTGAGTTGACACTTTCCGAACGCGGCGGCTAACCTGCTCCCATGACGACCTGCGGGAGGAGGCTCATGGACTACGAGGCGACGAGCGGACGCGCCCCCATGCGCCTCTACACGCCCGAGGAACGCGCCCGCCGCGATGCCACGGTGTGGACGCTCGTGCAGGGCGTCCTCGCGCCGGTGCAGTTCCTCGTCTTTCTCGTCTCCCTCGCGCTCGTCCTGCGCTATCTCTGGACCGGCGAGGGCTACGGCGCCGCGACCGTCTCGGTCGTGGTCAAGACCCTGGTGCTCTACACGATCATGGTCACCGGCTCGATCTGGGAGAAGGTGGTCTTCGGCAAGTGGCTCTTCGCGCCCGCCTTCTTCTGGGAAGACGTCTTCAGCTTCGTCGTGATCGCCCTGCACACACTGTATCTCTGGGCGCTGGTCACGGGCGCGCTGCCGCCCCTCGAGCAGATGTCGATCGCGCTTGCGGCCTATGCCGCCTATGTCGTGAACGCGGGCCAGTTCCTCTGGAAGCTCCGGATGGCGCGGCTCGAAGGCGAGGTGTCGGCATGACCGACATGGCCCCCCTTCCCGCCATCGGCTGCCGGTCGACGCCCGTCCTCAAGGAGCGCGGCCAGCACGAGGTCTTCTGCGGCCTCACGGGCATCATCTGGCTGCACCGCAAGATGCAGGACGCCTTCTTCCTCGTCGTGGGCTCGCGCACCTGCGCGCATCTGCTGCAATCGGCGGCGGGCGTCATGATCTTCGCCGAACCCCGATTCGGCACCGCGATCCTCGAGGAGAAGGACCTCGCCGGCCTCGCCGACGCCAACGAGGAGCTCGACCGCGAGGTCGCGCGGCTCCTCTCCCGCCGGCCCGACATCCGCCAGCTCTTCCTCGTGGGCTCCTGCCCCTCCGAGGTCATCAAGCTCGACCTGCACCGCGCGGCCGAACGGCTCACGCGGGCGCATGCGCCGCATGTGCGGGTGCTGAACTACTCAGGGTCCGGAATCGAGACGACCTTCACGCAAGGCGAGGACGCCTGCCTCGCCGCCATGGTCCCGGTCCTGCCCGAAACGGAAGCGCGCGAGTTGCTGCTGGTCGGCGCCCTTCCCGACGTGGTCGAGGACCAGGCGCTCAAGCTTCTCACGGGCCTCGGAATCGGCCCGGTGCGGGTCCTTCCGGCCCGCCGTGCGGACGAGACGCCGGGCGTCGGTCCGAACACCGTCTTTGCCCTCGCCCAGCCTTTCCTCGGCGACACCCATGCCGCGCTCACCCGCCGCGGCGCGCGCCACATCCCGGCCCCCTTCCCCTTCGGCGAGGAAGGCACGACCGCCTGGCTCGCCGCCGTCGCCGCCGAATTCGGCGTGCCGTCGGACCGCTTCGACGCGGTCACCGCCGCCCCCCGCGCCCGCGCCCGCAAGGCGGTCGAGGCGCAGGCGAGGGAGCTGCGCGGCCGCTCGGTCTTCTTCTTCCCCGACAGCCAGCTCGAGATCCCGCTCGCCCGCTTCCTTGTGCGTGAATGCGGGATGGAGGCCGTCGAGATCGGCACGCCCTTCCTGCACAAGACCCTCCTCGGCCCCGATCTCGACCTTCTCCCCGAGGGACCGGTGATCTCGGAAGGCCAGCATGTCGACCGCCAGCTCGACCGCGTCCGCGCCGCGCGGCCCGACCTCACGGTCTGCGGCCTCGGCCTCGCCAACCCGCTCGAGGCCGAGGGCCTGACCACGAAATGGGCCATCGAGCTCGTCTTCACGCCGGTGCATTTCTACGAACAGGCGGGTGACCTTGCCGGCCTCTTCTCCCGCCCGCTCCGCCGCCGCGGGCTCCTCAAGCTGGAGGCTGTGGAATGAACCTCCCCAGCTTCATCTTGGAAGAAATACTCCGGGGGGCTCGGCCGC
>DAINOF010000128.1:0-8380 GCA_036735505.1 Paracoccaceae bacterium | reverse complement strand
GTTACCTTCTTCGTCGAACTCGGTCGGGTGTTCGTAGGTCTCGCCGTTCTCGAGCGGGTAGCGCAGGCGCCACATGTGGCCCTCGACCTCGACCTGCTCGACCTCGAGGTCCGAGATCGCGGTCTCGAAATGCGGGTCCCAGTTCACGAGGCGCTTGCCGCGGTAGATGTAGCCCTTGGCGTAGAGGTCCACGAAGACGCGGATGACCGCGTCGTGGAAGTTGCCTTCTTCTCCGGGGGGGCAGTTGGGCGCCCCGGACATGGTGAAGGCCTCGCGGCTCCAGTCGCAGGAGGCGCCGAGCCGCTGGAGCTGGTCCTTGATGTTGGTGCGGGACTTGACCTTCTGCTGCCAGACGCGGGCCACGAAAGCCTCGCGCCCCATCTCGCGGCGGGTGATGTTGCCCTCCTTCGCCAACTCGCGCTCGACGACCATCTGTGTCGCGATGCCGGCGTGGTCGGTGCCGGGCTGCCAGAGCGTGTCGAAGCCCCGCATCCGGTGCCAGCGGGTGAGGATGTCCTGCAGCGTGTTGTTGAAGGCGTGGCCCATGTGCAGCGCGCCGGTGACGTTGGGCGGCGGGATCATGATGCAGAAGGTTTCCGGGCGGGAGGCGTTCGCGCCCGCGCGGAAGGCGCCGGCCGCTTCCCAGGCGGCGGAGAGGCGCGGTTCGGCCTCGGCGGCGTCGAAGGTCTTTTCCATCGGCATGTGCGTCTTCCCGGTCCGGAACGGGGGTGGATTAGCGAATAGGGCGGCCGGGGGGAAGGGCGGATGGCGATTTGGCACGCCCCCTCCTCTCCTCCCCCGCACGCGGGGGAGGAAGCGCTGACTTTCGAAGGGTGCGCCTCCCTCCCCCGCGCGCGGGGGAGGGATGGGGAGGGGGCACCCGCGCCGCTCTGGACAAGGGGCGCGCGCGGGTTACTGTCCGCTTCGACAGCAGGATCGGAGGTCCCCATGGACAAGTTCGGCAAGTCGCAGCCCGTGACGCGCGTCGAGGACCAGCGGTTCCTCACCGGGCGGGGTCGCTACGTGGACGACATCGCGCCGGAGGGGGCGCTCCACGCCTTCGTCTTCCGCTCGCCGGTGGCGCATGCGCGGATCACGTCGATCGACACGGCGGCGGCGGAGGAGGCCCCGGGCGTCGCGCTGGTGCTGACGGCGGCGGACCTGGCCGCGATGGGCGCCACGAACGCGATGGAGACCACGCCCGTGCGCAACAAGGACGGCTCGGACGGCGCCTGGCCGGTGCGGCCGTTCCTCGCGGCCGAGAAGGTGTGTTTCGTCGGCGAGCCCGTGGCGCTCGTTCTGGCCGAGACGCTGGGGCAGGCGCGGGACGCGGCCGAGCTGATCGGGTTCGACTATGAGGACCTGCCCGTGTCGGTGGGGCTCGAGCCCGGGGGGCCGACGATCCACGCCGAGGCGCCGGGGAACCTCGCCTTCGACTATGGTCTCGGCGACGCAGGCGCCGTGGAGGCGGCGATGGCGGGGGCCGCGCATCGCGTCGTGACCCGGGTCGAGCACAACCGGATCATGGTGGCTTCGATGGAGCCGCGGGGGGCCTTTGCCGAGTGGGATGGCGCGCGGCTTCATCTCTGCGTGAACGGGCAGGGGGTCTGGGGGCAGAAGGACGAGCTTGTCGCGGCCTTCGGGCTGGCGCCCGAGGCCGTCAGGGTCACGAACCCCGATGTGGGCGGCGGGTTCGGGATGAAGGGGATGACCTACCCCGAGTACTTCGCGATCTCGGCCGCCGCCATGAAGCTCGGCCGGCCGGTGCGGTGGATGTCGGACCGGACCGAGGCGATGCTGTCGGACAATGCGGGCCGCGACCTCGTGTCGGAGACGGAGCTCGCTTTCGACGCCGACCACCGGATGCTGGCCTACCGGGTGCGGAACGTCTCGAACCTCGGGGCCTACAACTCGGGCTATGCCCAGCACATCCAGTCGAGCCTTTTCGCCAAGGTGCTGATGGGGGTCTACGACTGCCAGCAGACCTGGCTTGACGTGCAGGGGGTGTTCACGAACACCGCGCCGGTCGATGCCTACCGCGGCGCGGGGCGGCCCGAGGCGATCTTCGCGCTCGAGCGGTCCATGGACAATGCCGCGCGGGTGATGGGGGTGGACCCCTGGGAGCTTCGGCGCAGGAACTTCATCCCCGCGGACGCCTTCCCCTATCGCTCGGCCACGGGCGAGACCTATGACGTGGGCGATTTCCACCGGGTGCTGACGCGGGTCGAGCGCGAGTGCGACCGGGCGGGGGTCGCCGTGCGGAAGGCCGAGAGCGCGAAGCGCGGGCGGCTGCGGGGCATGGGGCTCTGCTACTACATCGAATCGATCCTGGGCGACCCGTCGGAAGGTGCGAAGATCGTCTTCGAGGACGACGGCACGGTCAGCCTCTACGTGGGCACCCAGTCGGGCGGGCAGGGGCACGAGACGGTCTATGCCCAGTTCCTCGCCGACCAGACCGGCATCCCGGCCGATCGCATCCGCGTCGTGCAGGGCGACAGCGACCTGATCGCCAAGGGCGGCGGCACGGGCGGGTCGCGCTCGACCACGGTGCAGAGCAACGTGACGCTCGAGGCCGTGGGCGACATCGTGGCGGGGTTCCGCGCCTTCGTGGCCGAGGAGGCGGGGGTCGAGCCCGCGCGCGTCGCCTTCGACGACGAGCGCTTCCGGGCGGAGGGCTCGAACCTCACGCCCACGATGATGGAGGTGGCCGAGATGGCCCGCGCGAAAGGGCGCGCTGACCTTCTGAGCTGGGAAAAGCGGTCGAAGCTGCCGGGGCGGTCCTATCCGAACGGCGCGCATGTGGCCGAGGTCGAGATCGACCCCGAGACCGGGGTGACCGAGGTCCTGCGCTATACGGTGACCGACGACTTCGGGAACCTCCTCAACCCGATGCTGGCCGAGGGGCAGGTCCATGGCGGCGTGGCGCAGGGGATCGGGCAGGCGATCACCGAACGCGTCGTCTACGATGACATCGGTCAGCTCCTCACGGCATCGTTCATGGATTATGCACTGCCGCGGGCGGATGATCTGCCGATGTTCGGATTCTCGACGGAACCTGTCCCCTCCAAGGCGAACCAGCTCGGCATGAAGGGCTGCGGCGAGGCGGGAACCGTGGGGGCGCTCGCGGCCGTTTCGAACGCGGTGGCGGACGCCCTGTGGACCCTGGGCGTGCGAGAGGTGCAGATGCCCTTCACGCCGTTGCGTGTGTGGGAGATGGTGAGGCAGGTCAGGGTTGCCGCTGAATGAGGTCATACGCGGGTTTCTCGCCCGGTTCGGGCGCACCGAGCAGACGCCGCGCCCCGTTCGGGGGCGCGTCGACCATGTCATCATCATTGACGGCACCATGTCCACGCTCGAGCCCGGGCGGGAGACCAACGCGGGGCTGACCTACAAGCTTCTGCGCGAGGTGAGCCACTCGCGCATGTCGATCCGCTACGAGGCGGGGGTGCAGTGGCACGCCTGGCGCCACACGCTCGACGTCATCGAGGGGCGGGGCATCAACCGGCAGATCCGCCGGGTCTATGGCGTCCTCGCCTCGCGCTACCGGCCTGGCGACCGGATCTTCCTCTTCGGCTATTCGCGCGGCGCCTATGCGGTTCGCTCGCTTGCCGGCGTGATCGACCGGGTGGGGCTTCTGAAGGCCGAGCACGCCACCGAGCGGAACGTCGAGATCGCCTATCGCCACTACCGGCGGGCCACGGACGGGGCGGCGCACCGGGCCTTCGTCAAGCGCTTCTGCCACGAGGCGGCGCCCGTCGAGATGGTCGGCGTCTGGGACACGGTGAAGGCGCTCGGGTTCCGGGCGCCTCTCCTCTGGAAGCTCGCCGAGGAGCGGCATGCCTTCCACAACCACGAGCTCGGGGCCACGATCAGGGCCGGCTTCCAGGCGCTCGCGCTTCACGAGACGCGCGAGGTCTATGCGCCCGTGCTCTGGAGCTGCCCCGAGGGGTGGGACGGCCATGTGGAACAGGTCTGGTTCCGCGGCACCCATGGCGACGTGGGCGGCCAGCTCATGGGCTTCGAGGCGGCGCGGCCCTTGTCCAACATCCCGCTCGTCTGGATGCTGTCGAAGGCGGAGTCCTGCGGGCTTTCGCTGCCCGAGGGCTGGCGGGCGCGGTTTCCCTGCGACCCGGAGGCGCCCACGACGGGCTCGACGCGGGGCTGGGGCAAGTTGTTCGTGCTGCGGCGAAAGCGCGTGGTGGGGACCGACCGGTCGGAGGCGATCCACCCCACGGCCGAGCGGCCCCCGGCGCCGGGGCGGCTCGCCTGGCCCATGGCGGGGTGGCGGCAGGGCGGGACTTGAGGCGCATCAAGGCGGCGCGGCCGCGCCGGTGACAGGGTGGCCGTCGCGGGACCGGACAGGAGAACCGCGATGCCCAAGGATACCGTCCTGCACCCCCCCGACCCGATCCCGGGCCACGCCGTCCTGCCCTTCCTCGGCATGGCCTTCGGCCTCGCCTGGGGCATCTTCGCCCTCTTCGCGCTGGTTCCCGGGCCCATCACGCGGCTGATGGGCGCGCCGAGCGCCGCGCATCCTCTTTTCATCCTCGCGGTCTGGGCGCCGGCGCTGGCGGCCCTGGCGCTCGTCTGGCGGCATGCGGGGCGGGCCGGGGTCGGGCGGTTCCTGTCGCGGCTCCTCCTCTGGCGGATGCCGTGGGTCTGGTCGGCGGTCCTGATCCTGGGCGTGCCCGCGATCTACATGGCCGGCGCGGCGTTCATGGGGCGGCCGCTTCTGGCGTCGGTCGAGAGCGCGGGCGCGCTCGTTTCGGCGATGGCCTTCATGGCGATCCTCGGGCCGGTCGAGGAACTCGGCTGGCGCGGCCTCATGCTGCCGCTCCTCCAGCGGCGGATGGCGCCGGTCTGGGCGGGGCTATTGGTGGGCATGGTCTGGGGGCTCTGGCACCTGCCCGCCTTCTTCCTCGGCGGCACGCCGCAGAGCGGCTGGGACTTCACGCCGTTCCTCGCGGGCGCGGTGGGCGCGAGCCTGATCGTGACGGCGATGGTCAACGCCTCGAAAGGCAGCCTGCTCATCGCGATGCCGTTCCACTAGAGCCTCAACTTTCCCCTCTGGCCGGATGGCCAGCCCTGGGACATGTGGCTCTTCGCCGGGGCGGGTGCGCGCGTCGTCCTCCTTCGCCGCCGGACGGTGTTCGCGCGCGAGGGGGCGGTCACGGAGGTCGTGCCCCCGGCGTCTTCTGGCTGAAAATACTCCGGGGGACCGACCGCAGGGAGGCGGGGGCGGAGCCCCCTCCGCCCCCTCCGGCCACGTCGAGCCGGTCCGATCGCGGGCGCTCGGCGCCGCTCCCGGGCCGTCCGGTGCGGCGCGCGCGCGGGGTGGACAGCATGTCCTCCCACCCGCGCGCCCGGGCCTGCGTCAGGCCGCCTTGCGCTGGCGGCGCGCCATGAGGCCAAGGCCGCCGAGGCCGGCCAGAAGGAGCGGCAGCGCGGCGGGGAGCGGGACGGGCGAGACCCCGGGCCCGGGTCCGGGTCCGGGCGGAACGGTCGTGGCGACTTCGTAGGTGAGCCTGATGTTGTCGAACCTGATCCCCCCGGTGGTCCGGGAGAAGACCAGCGAGGTGATGTTGTCGATGGCGAGGCCGCTCTTGGCCCATTGTCCGAGATTGCCGACGTCGACGATTTGCGTGCCGCCGACGGTGAAGTCGCAGGCAACTCCGGTTACTCCACAATTGTAGTCAAACCCCTTGAGCGAAAAAGCTCCCCCGCCTGTGCGCGTCAGCGTCAGGGTGGGTGTGAAAGCGTCGAAAAAGATCGCCTGGCCCGGGTTGCCGAAAGCACCCAGGTTGAGATTTTGCCCCGCGATCTCGAAGCCATCCTCGACGTAGGGGCTTGAAACCGCGATGCCAGCCGTCCCGAAGTCGATGGTCACGTCCACAGTGGCCGCGGAGGCCGCGCCGGTGCCGAGGAGGAGCGTTGCGGCAGAAGCCGCGGCCGCGAGGGCCGCACGGAAAGAATTCTCAATCGTCATGATCGTTGTCCCGGGGCAAAATGGTGCCTCGCGTTCTTGCCGGCGATCCCACTGCCCAGGCCAGCCTTCCGCGCCGGAACGAGACCCGTCAAGCGCCGACGCGGGAGGGCGGTCCTCCATCAGGAAACAGACTGTCTGCGATCAATTTCAAGGCGGACTGGCGCCCGATTGGGCTGTCCGGCGTGTCCGCCCCCGGCGCAGCTGCAACGCCGGTCCTGGGTCTGGCCTCAGGCCACCTTTTCCAGCGAGACCTCGGGCGCGATCCCGAGCGCGTGGACCACGGTGCGGGTCAGGTGGGGCTTGTTGAGGGTGTAGAAGTGCAGGTCCTCCACCCCGCCCTCGAGCAGCGCGGTGCAGAGTTCGGTGCAGAGCGCGGTCGAGAGCATCTCCTCGCGCCCGTCGCGGGCGGCGACGGTGAAGGCCTCGTCGAGCCAGGCGGGGATGGCGGTGCCGCAGCGGGCGGCGAACTTCTTCACGCCGCCCCAGTTCTCGATCGGCAGGATGCCGGGGATGATGGGGGCGTGGATGCCGGCCGCGGCGCAGGCGTCGCGGAAGCGGAAGAAGGTGTCGGCCTCGAAGAAGAACTGGGTGATGGCCGAGGTGGCGCCCGCGTCGACCTTGCGCTTGAGCCAGTCGACATCGGCGCTCGCGTGGCCGGCTTCGGGGTGCGGGTCGGGATAGGCGCCGACGCGGATGGTGAAGAGACCCGTCTCGGCCAGCGCCTCGACGAGCTCGGCCGAGTTCGCGAAGCCGTCCGGGTGGGGCGTGAAGCGGCCCGCGCCCTTCGGCGGGTCGCCCCTGAGCGCCACGATCTCGCGCACGCCCACCTCGGCGTAGCGCCGGGCGATGGCGAGGGTTTCCTCCTTCGTGGCGTTCACGCAGGTGAGGTGGGCCGCCACGTTCAGGCCGTAGTGGCTGTGGATCGCCGCGACCGCGTCATGGGTCAGGTCGCGCGTCGTGCCGCCTGCGCCGTAGGTCACCGAGACGAAGCCGGGCGCGAGCGGGGCGAGCGTGCGCACCGTCTCCCACAGGCGGAACGAGGCGTCGATCGACTGGGGTGGGAAGAACTCGAAGGAGATGCGCGGGGACATGGGACGATCCTGTTCCGGTTTCGCTGTTTCTCCCATTGCCGGGGCGATGAGACAAATTCATATTCCTCATCACCATTATGAGCGAGGCGCGGGGCGATGCATATCGAGTTCCGGCATCTGAAGACGATCAAGGCGATCCACGACACCGGCGGGCTCGCGCGGGCGGCGGACATCCTGCACATCACGCAGTCGGCGCTGTCGCATCAGGTCAAGGGGCTCGAGGAGCAGGTGGGGGTCGAGCTCTTCGTGCGGCGCTCGAAGCCCCTGAAGCTGTCCTCGGCGGGCATGCGGCTTCTGAAGCTGGCCGAGCGGATCCTGCCCGAAGTGGCGCAACTCGAAGACGAGTTCCGGGGGCTCAGGGCCGGCAAGACCGGGCGGCTCCACATCGCCATCGAGTGCCACGCCTGTTTCGAGTGGCTGTTTCCGGTGCTCGAGGAGTTCCGCAAGGCCTGGCCCGACGTCGACGTGGACATCCGCCCCGGGCTCGCCTTCGGCGCCCTGCCCGCGCTGCAGAAGGAAGAGGTGGACCTTGTCGTGTCCTCGGACCCCGAGACGCTCGAGGGCGTGAAGTTCCACCCGCTCTTCGACTACCACCCGGTCTTCGTGGCCTCGTCGCAGCATCCGCTGGCGGCGAAGTCCTTCGTGGAGGCCGCGGATTTCCGCGACGAGGTGCTGATCACCTATCCGGTCGACCGCGCGCGGCTCGACGTCTTCAGCGAGCTTCTCACGCCTGCCAAGGTCGAGCCCCGGGCGATCCGGCAGGTGGAGCTGACGGCGGTGATCCTGCTGCTCGTGGCGTCGAACCGGGGGGTGGCGGTGCTGCCCGACTGGGTGGTGCGCGAGGTGCGCACCTCGTCCGACTACGTCACGCGGCCGCTCACCGAGGCGGGGGTGACCAAGCGCCTCTACGCGGCGGTGCGGGACGAGGATGCGGGCAAGCCCTTCATGGCGCATCTGTTGCGGCTGGGGCGGACGATCCCGGTGAAGCTGCAGCGCGAGCGCGCGTGAGGCACCCGGCGCTGCCGCCCGGTCCGGTGGCCATCGCGCACCGGGGCGGGAGCCTCGAGGCCGAGGAGAACACGCTCGAGGCCTTCGCCCATGCCGTGGGGCTGGGGTTCCGCGACATCGAGACGGATGTCCACGCGACGCGGGACGGGGTGGCGGTGATCCACCACGACGCGACGCTTGCGCGGATGACGGGCGACCCGCGCGCCATCGCGTCGATGGACTGGGCCGAGGTGGCGCGCGTCCGCACCCATGGCGGCGCAGGGATCCCGCGGGTGGACGCGGCGCTGGCGGCCTT
>DAINOF010000127.1:0-8447 GCA_036735505.1 Paracoccaceae bacterium | reverse complement strand
TGCACTGGACCGGCCCGTACAAGACGTGGAACGCCCGCTGCGCCGAATGCCACGCGACCGGGTACGAAAAGAACTACGATCATCAGACAGGCACCTACGCCTCGACCGAAGTCGAGATGGGCGTCGGATGCGAGGCATGCCATGGCCCCGGCGCAGACCACATCGCATGGGCAAGTCGCTGGCAGACCACACAGGAGCCGCCGCCGCCGCTCGGCGGCTTCACGATCGACTTCACCGACACCGAGGCCACGATCCAGCAATGCGCGACCTGCCATTCCCGCCGCGAGGCGCACGACGACGGCAACCCGATCCCCGGCACGCCCTTTCACGACGCCTACACGCTCGCCCTTCTGCGCCCTGGCCAGTACCACGCCGACGGACAGATCCTCGACGAGGTCTTCGACTACGGCTCCTTCCTGCAGTCGAAGATGTATGCCGCGGGCGTCGGTTGCATCGACTGCCACGAGCCCCATTCGGCCGAACGGCGGGCCGAGGGCAACGCGGTCTGCGCGCAGTGCCATTCTCCGGCGGGCAATCCGCGCTTCCCCACGCTCATCCCGGCTGACTACGACAGCCCGGACCACCACTTCCACGACGCAGGGAGCGACGGCGCGCAGTGCAAGAACTGCCACATGGTGGAACGGGTCTACATGGGCAACGACTGGCGCGCGGACCATTCCTTCCGGGTGCCGCGGCCCGATCTCGCCGCGCAGACCGGTGCGCCGGATGCCTGCACCACCTGCCACGCGGGGACTGCACCCGACTGGGCGGCGGCGACGCTCGTCGCGTGGTATCCCGAGAGCCGCCACCGTGGCCCGCATTACGGTCAGGTCCTTGCAGCCGGCCGCGCCGATCCGCTGACCGCACAGGGAGATCTCGCCACGCTCGCGCTTGACGGGACGCAACCCGGCATCGTCCGCGCCACGGCGCTCTGGCTTGCCGCGCAGGGCGCGGGTCCGGCCGAGGCCCAACGGCTCGCTCCGCTTCTCGACGATGCGGACCCGCTCGTCCGCGCCTCGGCGGTTCAGGTTCAGCGGGCAGCCCTGCCGACCGACCGCGTGCCGCGCCTCCTTCCCCTCCTCGCGGACCCCGTCCTTTCCGTCCGGATCGAGGCCGCCAAGCAGATGCTCGACGCGCCCATCGCGCGGATGCCCGCCGCGACCGAGGCCGGGTTTCGCCGTGCCATGGCCGACTGGCAGACTTCCCTCGGCAACCGGATGGACTTCCCCGAGACGCATCTCGTCCTCGGCGGCGCGGCGCTCGCGATGCGCAACATCCCGGCAGCCGAGGCGGCCTTCCGGGAAGTCACGCGCCTTGACCCGCAGGGATCCGACGCCTGGGTGATGCTCGTCCGGATCGCCGCCGCGGCAAGGGGACCGGAGGCCGCGCGGGAAGTGCTCTCCGAAGCTCTGGAGCGCTTGCCCGACGATCCGGCCCTGAGGGGCCTTGCGACGGAACTCGCACCGTAGCGAGAACCCCGCGTTCCTCGGACCGGACAGTCGCCTCACTCGAAGATGTGTCGCCTGCCATGGAGGCATGCGCGCCAGCGGATTCCTTGCACGCGGAGTCCAAGAGACGCGAGACGGAGGCCCCCCGCCCTCCTTTCCTCACAGCGCCCATGCGAGACGGCGGATGATGATGCGGAACGAATGACCTTAAGGTGCTGACTGCGGACCCTGGCCCAGAACACCCGTCGGTCCGCTTTCCGCAGGACCCGGCCGTCGCGCGTGGCACGAAGGGTTCCCGGAACGGCCGTCACTGACGCCCCCGCCTGGACCATCTCCAGGCATGGTCGCCGGGGGCAGCGGGGGGCCGCGCAGGCGTCCTGAGAAAACGAATGCGACGCAGTCCCGAAGCCATGTCGTTCGGCGGCGGCAGGGACGGGGTCGACCCGGATGATGGGATGGAGCGAATGACCAGCGAAGCGCATGTCGAAAGGCTCCATGTGCTCCAGTGCGGTTACGAGATGACCAAACTGAAACTCGGACACTTGGCTCCTGATCCCGCAGGACACGCGCCTCACCGGCGAATACGACGCGGGCGCCACTTTCGGTCAGCGCCGCGTGCTGCAGGTCTGGACGCGGCTCATCTTCCCCGATCGCCCCGGCGGCGGGACGGCCCGTCTCGTGGCGCACCGGCTCGTCCACCAAAGGCTGGAAGCGGACCTCGGAAACGACTCAGGATCGTGCCTCCGTTGCAACCCATGCTGACGGGTGCAAGCAAGTGCGTTAAGGTGTCGCAAGAAAATTGCGCTGACGTTGGGCTGCGGTACTGCCACCCGGCATGACCTCAGGACAGAAGGAAGCCGGTCATGAGCCTGCTCGGAACACCCTTCGGATCCGAAGTTCGGGTCAGCCGCGATCCTCGCGTTCTGCAGGTTTCTGCCGAGCGGACGCTCGGCAGCCTGCTCGACCAGATGGAGGCCGAGGCGCCGGACTGGGTGGTCGTCTTCCGCGCGCATGGGGCGGCTCCGAACGGTCGCTACCTCTATGCGTTCCGGCCGCACGAGATACTCGGGATCGGCCTGCCGCGCTCGGAGGCGCTCGGTCGCGCGCTCGATCTTCGCGAGCACACCTCGAGCGGCCTTGCGCGCAGCGGGCGTCCGGTGGAACAGTCGGGCGGCGGCGGGCAGAGCGGAGGGCGCTTCGTCGAGCTGGACCCCTTCGGCACGGTCGTCGCCATTGTAGAGAAGCACCAAGAAGCGCCCCCCGCTTCGGCCCCCGCAGCGATACCTCCGGCGCGCGGAGCCTCCTGGCAGGACGAGATCATCAAGAACTTCTCCATCCGCGTGCCGCCATCCCGCGATGATCACCGGCCGGACGCACACTGGGGTGCGGAGGCGGCGGAGGAGGAAGAGCAGTCGGCGGCGGCGGACGACGGGGACGGCGGATGGGAGCCCGCGCCCGCGCCGTCCTGGTCCGAGACGGAAGACGAGGACGAGCCGCTCGACGTCGGGCCCGAACGCGTCGCCTCGTCTCCTCCTCCGGCCCCGTTCCGTTCGCCGACGCCCGGCTCTGCCGCGACCGCCGCGCGCCCATCACCGGCTCCGGCCACGATCGACCTCACGCTCTCGGCCTCGGCCCCCGCCGAAGCCCGTGTCGCCACCGAGATCCATGTCTCATGGCTCGTGGAGCGCAGTGAGTTCGCGCGGCCGCTCGCCCACCGCATCTCGGCCGCCGCCGAACCGCAGAAGCCGCTCGTCATCCTGCTCACGATGCAGGGCGCGCCCGTCGAGCTGATCGGGGAGAGCTTCGTGCAGGTCGCCCCGCCCGGCCCGCAGAGCCCGGCAGCAGGCTTCTTCCGCCTTCGGGCGGTCGGGGCCGGGCAGGTTCGGATGGAGATCGCCTTCCTCCAGAACGGTCGCCAGCTTGGCAGCATCGGCCTCGCGCTCGAGATCGTCGAGGACGCTCCGCGCAAGGAGACGACGGCCCGCCGCGTCACGGCCCAGCCGCGCGGGGGCGAGGACATGCTCCTTCTCAAGATCGGTGGCGTGAGCCGGGGAGACGCGTTCCACTACGAGTACTTCCTCTACGGCCAGCGGCTCGGGCTCGTCTGGAAGTTCGAATCGGCCCCGCTTCTCGATGCCGGAAACGGGCGCGCGCGCACCGAGATCGATTTCGTCCACCGCATCTACGACCGCGTCTCGCCCGAACTGCGCACCCGTGCCGATCTCGAGGTGCTCAACGATGAGCTTCGCCGGCTTGGGCGGTTTCTCTGCGCCGAACTTTTCCCCATCGATGCCCTGCGCCTCCTCTGGCCGCTGCGCGACCGGATCGGGGGGATTCAGATCGTCTCCTTCGAGCCCTACATCCCCTGGGAGCTCCTGCGGCTCGAGAACCCTGACACGCAGGAACTCGACGATCGTTTCCTTGCCGAGTACAGCCTGGTGCGCACCGTTGCGGGGCTGCCGGCGGCTCAGGCTCTGGGGCTCGGCGACTGGCGGTTCCTCTTCGCCGAATTCCCCATGAAGTCGCTCAGTCCCGTCGGGCAGTCCGAGCGCGCCTTTTTCACGGATCCCGACCCAGCGCTCGCGGCGGCGGCCGGAAGCCTCGCGCCGATCGCGCTCACGCGCGATGCGCTGCTCCAGACGCTGTCGGAAGGAAACTTCGACGTCCTCCACCTGTCGTGCCACGCGGAAAGCGACCACAGCCGCATCGACAGCGCGCGGCTCGTCATCGGCGACCAGCCCGGGCCCGGCGGCGCGGCGGAACAGGTGGCGGTGGACACGGTCGCGGTCCACGGCGAAGCGCGGCTCAGGCGCCGTGCGCCGCTCGTCTTCCTCAACGCCTGCGAGACGGGCCGCGCGGGCGCGGTCCTGACCTCGTGGGGCGGCTGGCCCAAGGTCTTCATGGAGCGGGGCGCGGGCGCGTTCGTCGGCGCGTCCTGGCCGGTGCGCGACAAGCCGGCGACGGCCTTCTCCACGACCTTCTACCACAGCCTGCTGTCCGGCCACACGCTCGCCGAGGCCGCGCAGGAGGCGCGGCTCGCCGCGAAGGCGTCGGGCGACGCCTCCTGGCTCGCCTACAAGGTCTATGGCGACCCCTTGGCCCGGAAGCGCTGAGCGGCAGATTGGGTTTCGTTTTGCCCGTTGGGCCGGAGGTGGTAGCTTACGTTGCGGAAGCGAAGCCGGGGCCGTGACGCGACGTGGGCAGCGAAGGGGAACGAGGGAGCCAGAATGGACTTCGATCAGGCATGGCTTGCGGAGCCGGGTTTCTCGTGGGTGAAGACCTATGCGCTCGCCTCGGCGAGCAAGCTCACCTATGCCTCTCCGACCGAGATGCAGCGCGTGCTGCACCAGCGCTGGGGGATGAGCGGGCGCGTCTTCTCGCTGGGCGGCACCCAGGGGTTCGTGGCGACGGGCGAACGTGTGGCGGTCGTGGCCTTCCGGGGCACCGAGGGCCTTGGCGACTGGCTCGACAACATCGACATCGGCGGGACGGACTTCCCGCCCACGGGAGGCCGGGTGCCTGGCGGCTTCGTGCGGGCATGGAGCGCAGTTGGGGACCATGTGCGCGGGGTTCTCGACGAAGGACCGGTCCGCACCGTCTGGTTCACCGGCCATTCGCTGGGCGGCGCCATCGCAGTTCTTGCCGCGGCGGCAGAGGCTGACCGAAGGCCAGCCGGCGTCGTGACCTTCGGCCAGCCCCGCCCGCTCGACCGGGCAGGGGTTCGGACCGTCGCGCGCCTCTTCGGCGACGAATACGTTCGGATCGTGAACGACACGGACATCGTCGCCCGGGTCCCGCCCTTCTACCGCCATGCCGGACGGCTCTTCCATTTCGACTTCGTGGGCAACCTGCGTCCCTCCGCTCCGTTCGAGAGCGAGGACGGCGACGGCGTCGTGGCCGATGACGGGCCGCAGCCTCTTTCGCCCGCCGAGTTCGAGGCGCTGCGCCTCGAGGTCGAGGTCCTCGAACACGACAGCGTCTCGCCCGAGGCGGCGGCGGTCGAGGGCATCATCCCGGGCATCGAGGACCACCGGATCGACGCCTATGTGAACCTCGCCCGGCGGCAGGCCTTTCCGGAAACGCCGACACCCATCGAGTCGCTATCGATCCTGACCGAGGACGATCTGGGCCTCGGCCCGCTGCGCAGCACGGGCGGCGGCGACGGGCGTGCACCGGAGGTGCTTCTGCCCGTGCTCCTGCGACTGCGCCGCCCCGACTGGACGCCGCCGGCAGGCGTCGTCCTCGGCTCCACCATCGGCACGGTCGTGACGGCACGCGCCACCGCGGCGGCGCTCGTCGCGCTCGAGAGGGACCCGAATGTGGCCGCCATCGAGGCGAGCCGCAGCGCGGGCCTTCCCGAACTTGGGACAAGCGTCGGCTTCGTGAAGGCCGACACGGTCCACCGCCCGCCCATCGCCGAACGCGGCGAGAGCGCGCTTGTGGGGATCGTTGATACCGGCGTCGACATCCTCCACGAGGCATTCCGCGGCCCGGACGGGACAACCCGCATTCTCGCGATCTGGGATCAGGCCGATCCCTCGGGTCCCGCGCCGGCAAGCGTCGATCCGATGCTTCAGGGCGCCTACGGGCGGCTCTGGCTCAAGCCCGAGATCGACGCCTTCATTGCGGCCCATGCGGCGGGGACACCCTCGCACCGGCCGCGCCTGCGCGACCCCGACGGGCACGGTACGCATGTCGCGGCCATCGCGGCTGGCCGGGCGACGGCGCGGCAACCCGATGGGCTCGCCCCGGATGCGGGCATCCTCGTCGTCATGTCGCGCCTCGACCAGTCGCCTGGCGATCCTTTCTCGATCGGCTACTCGAATGCGCATGTCGACGCGCTGGCCTTCCTTCGCGCGGCGGCGGCGGGAAGCGCCGTGACCGGCGGCCATCCGCGGCCCATCGCGATCAACGTGAGCCAGGGCATGAACGCCGGCGCGCATGACGGCTCGACGACGCTCGAGGCCGCCTTCGATCTCGCCACCGGCATGGGGCGCGACCCCGGCATTGTGATCGTTAAGTCGGCTGGGAACGAGCGCGGGCAGGCGGGCCATGCGATGAAGCGGGTGTTCGACGGCGTCGAGGACCTGCGCTGGCTCAGCGGCACGCGCCTGCGCCCGATGGACTATCTCGAAGCGTGGTTCGATGGACTCGACGATATCGCCTTCGCGCTGGTCGATCCCGCCGGCAACCGGTCCGCTGAGGTCTCGGTGGATGCCCGCGATTTCTCGGGGACGCTGGGCGGCAATCTCGTCCGGATGACGATGACGGGCCCGGGCGGGCATCCCGACAACGGCCATCACCGTCTGACGATCGAGATCCACGCCAATCCCCAACCCATCCGGCCCGGTGAATGGCGGCTCGATATGACCGGGCGGAGCGTCGTGAGCGACCTCGGCGCCGTCAACGTCTGGGTGGAGCGCGACCGCGCCCGTGCGGTGCAGTTCCTGGTCGAGACCGAGGAGATGACGCTGTCGGTGCCCGGGACCGCGCGCACGGTCATCTGCGTCGGTGCCTGCAACTCGAGCCTGCCCTTGCGACTTGCCGCCTCGTCCTCCTGGGGGCTGACGCGCGACGGACGGCGCAAACCCGAGCTTTGTGCTCCGGGCACCGCCATCGTCTCCGCCAAGAGCGACGAGGACGACCTTGCGGCGACGGTGGCGAAAACGGGGACGTCGATGGCCGCGCCACATGTGGCGGGCGCCCTTGCCCTCGTCCTGTCGGCCCGCGCGAAGTCGGTCCTGCCGCAATGGAACGCCGTCCAGCTGCGCAACGCGCTCGAGACCACCGTACGGAGCCTTCCGCGGAGGCATCATCCCGGCGCGGGCTTCGGCGTTCTCGATGTCGAGGCGCTCATGCAGCGCCTGTCCTGATCCCGCGGTCGTCACCGGAGAACCTGCAATGAACCAGATGCCCACCGCGCGCGAGGCGGTCACCTTCGTCGAAGGTCTCGAGCTTCCCGAAGAGCTCGGGCTGGGCGCCCTGCGCTCGACCGAAGACCTCCCGCTTCCGCCGCCCGATTTCGACCGATCCAGGGAAGACGCGGTGGCTGTCGGCTCGCAGATCGCGGCCTTCGCGGAGGGATTCGACCCTGCGCTGCGCGAACCCATCGTCGACGCCTTCCTCATCGCCCAGCTTGCGGCGGACCGACGCGTGGAGGCACGGGGCGGCACGACGCTCGACTGGTACGCCGAATATGTCCGTGTCCTCGGGGGGCTCGGGCTCGTCGACGAGGACCGGTCCATAACGTTCAAGACCTTCTCGGGCACGGCAGCCGAGGTTCACGATGCGATGATCCCTGTGCTGACGACCGTGATGGCGCCTGCGGTGGCAGGGGCGACGGCGCTCGTCGCGGTGCTCGAGGGGCTTGCCTCGATGGATCGCGACCGGCCCTGGATCACCCTCTTCGACCGCACGAGCCAACGCGTCCACGCCAACCAGTTCCAGATCAGCCATGCTTCCGTCGTCGACGGGGTGCCCGTGATCTCGCTCGCGGCCTTCGTCCTCGACGCCAGTCGGTCCACAACGCAGGTGCTCTTCTTCCGTTTTGGGGGCTCGCAGGCCCGGCTCAGCCACTTCTCGAAGCGGATGACGGTAAGCACAGGGGCCTTCACCGCGGCCGCGCCGGCGATCCGGGCGAAACTCGGCGACCGCGTGTCCGACTTCATTGCCGCGATAGAAATCTGAACCTGCCGGACGACGCGAGGCGCGTACCGGATCGGAAATATGAGAGGCTCGGGTCAGGGAAGGTTTCCCGTGCACTGGCCTCCTTCGTCTGCGATATGGATTTTCTTCTGAATTGATCTCCCTTCTGCTATGCTGAACAAGAACAGGCCATTGAATGTCCGAAATTCTTCACACGTGGAGCTTCAACGTTGAGCCTATTTCGGACCGTCACCTTTACCTCTCCTGGGCTGGATCGCCGTCGGGTTGATGGCGATCTCATGGGTTCCCGGTGCTCATGATATGCGCGGGATCGCAGCCAAAGGTGTCGTTAGG
>DAINOF010000126.1:0-8511 GCA_036735505.1 Paracoccaceae bacterium | reverse complement strand
GCCGCGCAGGAGACGAAGACGACCCGCCAGCCGGAGGCGGACGCGCTCGACGCCTTCGTCGAGGCCGAGATGATCACGCCCACCTACGCCATCGGCTTTCTTCGCTGACAGAACCCCGCTTGACTTTCTGCGTTTGCGAAGTAATTTCCTTTCGTGTGCGGTCGCTCTTGCGTCCGAAAGTTGCGAGCCGGAGTTTCGTATGTTGGACAATGCGCCCCGCGGCACCATCGTCATCGAGGATCTCGAGGTCGGGATGACGCGCGACCTTCTCAAGGAGGTCACCGACCGCGACATCGAGTTGTTCGCCGAGGTCTCGACCGACCGGAACCCGGTCCATCTCGACGATGCCTATGCGATGGACACGATCTTTGAAGGCCGCATCGCCCACGGGATGCTGACGGCGGGCCTGATCTCGGCGGTGATCGGCGAACAGCTTCCCGGTCACGGCACGGTCTACCTGTCGCAGTCGCTCAAGTTCATCGCGCCCGTGCGCCCCGGCGACATGGTCCGCGCCGTGGTCACCGTGGCGGCCATCGACTATGCCCGCCGCAGGGTCACGCTCGAGACGCACTGCGAGGTCCGGGGCAAGCCCGTGCTGAAGGGCGAGGCGGTGGTTCTCGCGCCCTCGGCCAAGTTCGACTGACGCTTGCACCGCCCCGGCGCCCCGGCTATCGGGGGCCCATGCGGACCGTCCGGGACTACCAGTACGTCAGGCCTGACGATCGCGGCGCCAGCGTCGCGATCGGCAATTTCGACGGCGTGCATCTGGGCCACCAGGCGGTGATCGCGCTGGCCCGCGCCGAGGCCGAACGCACGGCCGCGCCGCTGGGCGTCGTGACCTTCGAGCCCCACCCGCGCGAGGTCTTCGCCCCCTCGGCCCCCCCCTTCCGCCTGATGAACGCCGAGGCCAAGGCCCACCGGCTCGAGAAGCTGGGCGTCGAGGTTCTCTACGAGATCAACTTCAACCGGGCGCTCTCGACGCTCTCGCCGGCCGACTTCGCGCGCACGGTCATCGCCGAAGGGCTGGGCCTGACCCACGTCGTCGTGGGCGAGGACTTCTGCTTCGGCAAGGGCCGCGCCGGCACCGCGGCCGATCTGGCGCGCCACGGGCACGAGATGGGGTTCGGCGTGACGGTCACGCCGCTTCTCGAAACCGGCGGCATCGAGGTGTCTTCGACCCGCATCCGCGAGGCGCTGTCCGAAGGTCGCCCGCACGACGCCGCGGCGATGCTCGGCCATTTCCACCGCATCGAAGGCGAAGTGATCCGTGGCGATCAGCGCGGGCGCGAGCTTGGCTACCCGACCGCGAACATGTCGATCGCCGGGCTCCACCCGCCGCGGTTCGGCATCTATGCGGTCCAGGTCGACATCCTGACCGGCCCGCACGCAGGCCCCGGCGACGGCGTCGCCTCGCTTGGCGTGCGGCCGATGTTCGGACAGAACCTGCCGAACCTCGAGACCCATGTCTTCGACTTCAAGGGCGACCTCTACGGCGCGCATCTGTCGGTGGCGCTCGTGGCCTACCTGCGCCCGGAAGCGACATTCGATGGCCTCGACGCGCTCATCGCCCAGATGGACCGCGACAGCGCCGAGGCGCGGCGCGTCCTGCAGGAGCATGCGTCGTGACGACCGGCCTTCCCGGAACGCCGCCCGGCCGCGCGCGCCCCGCCCGATGACGGCCGACCCGATCGACCGCCAGGGCCTTCGCGACCGTTTCTGGGAGCGTGTGCCGCTTCGCAAGCTCAACACGCGCGAGTGGGAGGCGCTCTGCGACGGCTGCGGCAAGTGCTGCCTCAACAAGCTCGAGGACGCCGACACCGGCGAGGTCGAGTTTACCCGCGTCGCCTGCCGCCTGCTCGACGGCGAGACCTGCCGCTGCGGCAACTATGCGATCCGCAAGACGCTCGTTCCGGAATGCGTGGTCCTCACGCCCGCCAACATCGCCGAGATCGCCTACTGGATGCCGCGCACCTGCGCCTACCGGCTTTTGTGGGAAGGCAAGCCGCTTCACGACTGGCATCCGCTGATCTCGGGGCGCGCCGACAGCGTCCACGAGGCCGGCATTTCGGTCCGCGGCTGGACGGTGCCCGAATTCGAGGTGCCGGTGGAAGACTGGGAAGACCACATCATCGAGGATCTGAGCTGATGCACTTTGCCTCCGACAACACCGGACCGATCCACCCCAAGGTGCTCGAGGCGCTGGGCCGCGCGAACGAGGGCTACGCGATGCCCTACGGCAACGACCCGCTATCGCGGCAGACGGCCGACCGGATCCGCGCGGTCTTCGAGGCGCCCGAGGCGGCGGTGCATCTCGTGGCGACGGGGACGGCGGCGAACGCGCTCGTCCTCGCCACGATGTCCAAGCCCTGGTCCACGATCTTCTGCGCCCCGCACGCCCATATCAACGAGGACGAATGCAACGCGCCCGAGTTCTATTCGGGCGGCGCCAAGCTCACGCTCGTCGGGGGCGGGAACGGCAAGATCGATGCGGGCCTTCTCGCCGCCGCCATCGCGGCCGAGGAATCGCGCGGCGTCCACGGGCCGCAGCGGGGCCCGGTCTCGATCACCCAGGCGACCGAGAAGGGGACCGTCTATGCGCTCGAGGAGATCCGCGAGATCGCCGAGGTGGCGCGGCGCTTCGGCCTCGGGCTCCATCTCGACGGGGCGCGCTTTGCCAATGCGCTGGTGCACCTTGGCTGCACGGCGGCCGAGATGACCTGGAAGGCCGGCGTCGACGCGGTGAGCTTCGGCGGCACCAAGAACGGCCTGATGGGGGTCGAGGCGGTGGTGATCTTCGACAAGGCGCTGGCGTGGGAGTTCGAGCTGCGCCGCAAGCGGGGTGCGCACCTGTTCTCGAAGCACCGGTACCTCGCCGCCCAGATGCATGCCTATCTGACCGACGACCTCTGGCTCGACATGGCGGCGTCGGCCAACGCCGCCTGCAGCCGGCTGGTGCGCGGGCTGAAGCAGATGCCGGGCACCGCGCTGCACTTCGAGCCTGAGGCCAACATCGTCTTCGCCGAGTGGAGCCGCGCCGGGCACCGGCGGCTGACCGCGGCGGGGGCGCAGTACTACCTTTGGAACGGCACGCTCGACGGCGGCCCCGAGGACGAGCCGCTGACGGCCCGGCTCGTCACCGACTGGTCGGCCAAAGAGGCCGGGATCGACAGGTTCCTCGATCTCGTGCGCGGCTAGGTCTCCGCAGGTCTCAGAGCTTGCCGGCCAGGTGCAGCTCGAGGTCCTCGAGCCGGTCCTGGCCCCAGAACCTCTGCCCGGTGTCGACGACGTAGAAGGGGGCACCGAAGACGCCGACCTGGGCGGCCTCCTCGGTGTTGCGGGCATAGGTCTCGGCCCCTGCGAGAAGCCCCTTGTCGGCTAGATCAGGGTCGAACCCGGCCGCCGACAGGCAGGCGCGGATCGTGTCGTCCCCGGCGATGTTCTTCTCCTCGGCCCAGAGCGCCCGCATGATCCCGCGGGACAGCGCGCCGACATCCCCGCCGCCCGCCCCCTGCGCGGCGATGATCGCATAGGCCGCGGGCGCGCCGTTCACGGGCCAGAAGGCCGGCTTGGGGTTGAGCGGCAGGCCAAGCTTGCGCGACTGCCGGTCGAGCTCCTGAAGCCGGTAGGCCTGCCGCGATGGATGCCGTTCGGGCAAGGCCACGCCGCCGGTCCGCGGAAACAGCGCACCGAGGTCGATGGGCTTGTAGGCGATCGATGCGCCGTGGCGCTCCGCCATCGCCTCGAGCCTGTCGCCCGCGAGGTAGGCCCAGGGCGAGACGGTCGAGAAGTAGTAGTCGATATGCGCCATGTCGCTTCCGCCCCGCCAGCCGATGTTTCCGCGACCGTAGTCGCGTGCTAAGCGGTGTCAACGTCACGAATCCGTCACCGGCATCGGGACTTGCGGGGGCATCGAAGGGACAGCGGCATGCCGGTTCAGACCGATCCGAAACTCATCGCGGGGAACTCCAACCGGACGATGGCCAAGTCCATCGCGCGGCGGATGTCCATGCACCGGGGGTCCGCCGTGACGCTCGTCGATGCACGGGTCGAGCGCTTCAACGACGGCGAGATCTTCGTGGAGGTCTTCGAGAACGTCCGCGGCGAGGACATGTTCATCATCCAGTCCACCTCGAACCCGGCGAACGACAACCTGATGGAACTTCTCATCATGTCGGACGCGCTGCGGCGGTCGTCGGCGGCGCGGATCACCGCGGTGCTGCCCTACTTCGGCTATGCCCGGCAGGACCGCCGCACGAAGGCACGCACGCCGATCTCGGCCAAGCTCGTCGCCAACATGATGGTGACGGCGGGGATCGAGCGGGTCCTGACGCTCGACCTGCATGCGGCGCAGATCCAGGGGTTCTTCGACATCCCCGTCGACAACCTCTATGCCTCGCCGGTCTTCGCGCTCGATGTGCGCCACCAGTTTCCCGGTGCGATGGACGAGATCACCGTCGTCTCGCCGGACGTGGGCGGCGTCGGGCGCGCGCGCGAGCTGGCGCAGCGGATCGGCTCGGCGCTCGCCATCGTCGACAAGCGCCGCGAGAAGCCGGGCGAAGTGGCCGAGATGACCGTGATCGGCGACGTGGCGGACCGGATCTGCCTGATTGTCGACGACATCTGCGACACGGCCGGCACGCTCGTGAAGGCGGCGGACGTGCTTCTCGAGAACGGTGCCAAGGAGGTCCACGCCTACATCTCGCACGGGGTCCTGTCGGGTCCTGCGGTCGAGCGTATTACCGGATCGCGCATGAAGAGCCTTGTGATCACGGATTCGATCGAACCGACGGCGGCTGTCCGAAGTGCCAAGAACATCCGCATTGTGCCGGTCGCGCCAATGTTCGCCCAGGCGATCATGAACATCTGGCACGGGACGAGCGTATCCTCGCTGTTCGATCCCGAGACGCTCGAACCGATCTACGAGGGCATGTTTCCGCGCGCGTGATGTCCCGCGAGGCGCGGAAAGAACCGAAAGTCCCTCGCATGCTGACACACTGGAATGCACCCTGAGCCGTCCTCCCGCTCCTCCGACGGGGGATGGTACCTCGTCCTCCTGATCCGCCGACTTCGACACGACCGAGCTGAAGCGAATCGGCTACCTCTCGGTCAAGCTCGGGATCTTCGACCTGGATTGCCTGCACGGGCGGACCGCACGCTGGACCGACCGGGCCACAGGGGGCCTCCGGCGCAAGCGCGTCGCGCGCCTTGCGGGGCCGGCGCCCGCCGCTTGAGCCGACCCGCTTCAGGGCGTCGTGGTGGCCCCGAAGGTCGAGAACGGCGCGACGGGAAGGGACGGCGCCTCGGCCAGCGCCACGTCGGCAAGAAGCGCCCGGTCGGCGACGGGCGTGTTCTGCTGGCCCGAGAAGACCAGAACGCGCCGGGGCGTCATCGTCGCGGTCATCCGGACATAGCCGTTTTGCGACTGGACGTTGCCTTGTACGATGTCGGCCTCCAGCCGCACCTCCAGACCCCGGTTGTTCTGGGCGGCGAGGATGGCGGCGGCGGCGTCCTGCGACACCGGCAATACGGTGAGCTGCGGGAAGGTCGTGAGGTCCAGATTGCTCGAAATGTAGCCGAAGCCGAACTGGGGCTGTTCCATGCCGTAGGTCCTGACCGGAAGGCCGCCGAGCCGGGCGTCATATGGCTCGAACTGAAGCTGGGCCATGAGCCGCGCGCGGGTCTGCGGACGGGCGCGGGCGAAGGCGCGCTCGGCGAGCGCCTGCGCGGCCTCGGGGTCCTCCTGCTGCTGGCTGGCCTGCTGCGCGAAGGCCGACACGATCGCCGCGACGCCCGATGTCGTGTTGCCGATCCGGTCGAGGCTGCGGACCAGCGTCTCGGCGGTCAGCGTGGGCCGCGACAGCTCGGCATCCACCGCGGCGATTGCAGCCTGCTGCTGGGCCAGGGCGGGCGTGAAGTCGAAGAGCATCTGCGTCAGCGCCTCGTCGACGAATAGCCCGACCTGCTTGACCGCGGTCGGCGTCCGGAGCTGGCCGTAGCCGCCGTAGTTCTGGTCGGTGGCGATGTTCTCGGGCACCCGGGGATCGACCGCGAGGAAGACGCCGAGATACAGCGTCGCGTCGCCCCGCGCGCGAAGGTAGTCGTCGATCTGCCGCGCCTCGTCGACGGTCGACCGCAGTTCGGTCGGGAAGGCGACACCGTCGAGCACGGCGTGAAGCACATGGCTGCGCCACTGCGGCTGCCGGTAGTCGCGGCGCAGCCCGCCGCGGAACGGAAAGGCCTGCCGCTCGAAGGAATACTCGCCCAGCTGGAGCGGGATCGCGTGGTAGACGTCGATCGGCCCGGTCTGGCGGCGCTGGTCGAGGAAGGGCCTGGCCTGGTTGCGGACACGCTCGGCCAGGTCGCGTCTCTGGAAGACGCTGAGGTTGCGGGAACCGCCCTGCGCGAGGATCGGCGCGAGCTCTGCGGCAAGCGCCTGGAACTCGACCGGGTTGAGCATCTGCTGCGCGATCTCGATGGCGAGCGCGTCATCCTGGATCAGGTCGGGCCGTTCGGCATAGGCCCGCGCGGCAAGGATGCGCGTCCAGGTCTCGCTGGCGTTGAGAAGGGCGTGGCCGCGGACCATCGGCACCGGGCCGTAGAACTGGGCGAGGTCGTTGAAGCCGATGCCGGGGGCGATCGGCGGCGGCGCCGGCTCTTCCTCGGCAAGCTCGGCAGTTTCGGGTGGCGACGTTGCGGGGGCCGCGGCCGGTTCGGCCGGTGCGACCACCGTGGCGGTGGCTTGCGGCGGCGGGGCCTCGGCGGCCGGAGGTTTGGGGTCGGCCGCGCCCGGCATCCGCCAGCCGCCTTCCTTCGTCGTCCGGAAGGTGACGGTCACGTCGCGGTCGATGCCCTCGAAGGCGAGCGCCTCGGCCTCGGGGCAGGCGGTCGCGATGCCGAGCGACATGCGCCCGACCACGTCGGCGAGCGCGGCGCGGTCTCCTGCCAGCGCCCCCGCAATCAGGCCCTCGACCCGGACGAGGGGAAGATCGTCGCAGTCGAGGGTGCCGGGCGCGACGAGCCGCACATCGCCCCCCTCAAGGACGACATCGGCGCGGCCCGAGGCGGGAAGCGCACATGCGATGGCCGTGGCCCCGAACAGCATCCAGCGGATCGACATTTCGAGCGCACCCCATCGCCACGACACGAGACGGATCGTGGCTGAGGGAAGCAACCTGTCAAGTCTTGTCTTTCGCCGGACCTCGGCGTGCAGGGTGGCTCGCCATGCACCGGACGTGGGCGATGACCCGAGCGGGAGCCAGCCGTCCCATGACGAACGTCGGTGGGCCGGAACGAAGAAGGGACGCCGTGTCGGGCGCCCCCTCTCATGCCTGCCTGCCTTCAGAGGCGCCTCAGCCCGGCGCCGGCCCGCCGCCCTGACCTAGCGACTTGTCCGAGGCCATGTCGCGGGCGAGGCCCACGAGGTCGGCCACGAGAAGGTCGGCCGCGTCCTTGTGTTCCGGCGCGGCCGCCGCCGAGCGGGCGAGCGCGTCCTCGATGAGCGTGTCCATCTCGGCTTTCGACGCCTGGCCTTCGGCATAGGCGCGCTCGGCGAGGATCGAGACGCCCTCGGCCGTGATCTCGGCAAAGCCGCCGGCGACGCCGAAGGTCTTCACCCCGTCCGTCATCTCGACCCGGACGAGGCCGGGCCGAAGCGTGGTGATCAGCGGCGCGTGGTCGGGCATCGCCGTCAGCTGGCCTTCGGCGGCCGGGATCTGGACCGACCGCGCCTGCCCCGAGGCAAGGCGGCGCTCGGGCGAGACGAGGTCGAACTGCATCGTGTCGGCCATGACGCCTCCCTTATGCCGCTTCGGCGGCCATGCGCTGCGCCTTGGCGACCGCCTCGTCGATGTCGCCGACCATGTAGAAGGCGGCTTCGGGCAGGTGGTCGTATTCGCCGTTCACCACCGCCTTGAACGAGGCGATGGTCTTCTCGATCGGGACCTGCACGCCGGGGAAGCCGGTGAACACCTGCGCCACGTCGAAGGGCTGCGACAGGAAGCGCTGGATCTTCCGGGCGCGGGCCACGGTCAGCTTGTCCTCTTCGGACAGTTCGTCCATCCCGAGGATCGCGATGATGTCCTGAAGCGACTTGTAGCGCTGGAGGATGCCCTGCACGTCACGGGCGACCTGGTAGTGCTCTTCGCCCACGACGGCCGGATCGAGGATCCGGCTTGTCGAGTCGAGCGGGTCGACGGCCGGGTAGATGCCAAGCTCGGAGATCGCGCGCGACAGCACGGTGGTGGCGTCGAGGTGCGCGAAGGAGGTGGCGGGCGCGGGGTCGGTGAGGTCGTCGGCCGGCACGTAGATCGCCTGCACCGAGGTGATCGAGCCCGCGCGGGTCGAGGTGATCCGCTCCTGCAGCGCGCCCATGTCGGTGGCGAGCGTCGGCTGGTAGCCCACGGCGGACGGGATGCGGCCCAGAAGCGCCGACACCTCGGACCCGGCTTGGGTGAAGCGGAAGATGTTGTCCACGAAGAACAGCACGTCCGTGCCCGACTGGTCGCGGAACTG
>DAINOF010000125.1:0-8594 GCA_036735505.1 Paracoccaceae bacterium | reverse complement strand
CAGAGCCCAGTGACAAGGGGAGCATGAGCGATCCGTCGTCGGGGCATCGGGGATCTGCCGCCATGTGTGGCACGAAGGCGCGTCGCCCCCTTGAGGAAGGTCTGGATGCTTACACCCGCTTCGGCCTACCTTCGGGGAAGGCGGAACAGGTCCTGGCACTGCTTGAGGGGGCGATGCGACTGGCCCGTGGGCTTGCTGAACCCTCTGCTTTCGACACGATGCGCAGGTCTCTGCCAGTCCTGAACCGGGGCGTGCGTGGGGAACGTAGAGAATACCGCCGACACGAGGTTTCGCATGGACGACCAGACCACACTCGACACCGTGGGGCTTCTCTGTCCCCTCCCGGTCCTGAAGGCGCGCAAGCGTCTGAAGACCATGCAATCCGGCCAAGTCCTGCGCCTCTTGGCGAGCGATCCCGCGGCGCTCATCGACGTTCCGCATTTCTGCCGCGAAAGCGGCAACGCGCTTCTGTCGATCGAAGAGGTCGGCGACGGGACCCGCGCCTACCTCATCCGCCGGACCTGAGCCCGAAGGCGCCATAGGGAAGGAAGCGCACCGGGTCTCCGGGGGCGACGTCGCAGGCGCCGTCGGGCAGCTCGACGAAGCCCGTGGCCCAGCTCAGCCCCGAGATGCGCCCCGAGCCTTCCGAGGCGAAGACCTCGGCCGCGCCTGCGTCCGTCAGCCGGGCCCGCAGGTACTCCCGCCGCCCGGCCTTCTTGCGCTTGCCGAAGGCCGCGGGAACCGTGAAGCCCTGCGGCAGCACCCAGCCTGCGCCCGACAGGAGCATCAGCGCCGGGCGCGCGAAGACCAGCGTGCAGGTGAAGGCCGCGACCGGGTTCCCCGGCAGGCCGAACACCGGCACGCCCTGCCAGAGCGCGAGGGCGAGCGGCCGCCCGGGCTTCACCGCGATGCGCCAGCTCGAGAGGCTGCCGCGCTGGCCGAGCAGGCGCGCGACATGGTCCTCGTCGCCGGCCGAGGCGCCGCCCGAGGTCAGGATCGCGTCAGCCTCGCGCGCGCCCCGGTCGAGCCGGGCGGCGATCTCGGCCGCGTCGTCGGGCGCATGGCCGAGGTCGATCGCCTCATCAGAGCCCAGTGACAAGGGGAGCATGAGCGATCCGTCGTCGGGGCATCGAGGATCTGCCGCTATATCTGGCACAAAGGCGCGTCGCCCCCTTGAGGAAGGTCTGGATGCTTACACCCGCTTCGGCCTACCTTCGGGGAAGGCGGAACAGGTCCTGGCACTGCTTGAGGGGGCGATGCGACTGGCCCGTGGGCTTGCTGAACCCTCTGCTTTCGACACGATGCGCAGGTCTCTGCCAGTCCTGAACCGGGGCGTGCGTGGGGAACGTAGAGAATACCGCCGACACGAGGTTTCGCATGGACGACCAGACCACACTCGACACCGTGGGGCTTCTCTGTCCCCTCCCGGTCCTGAAGGCGCGCAAGCGTCTGAAGACCATGCAATCCGGCCAAGTCCTGCGCCTCTTGGCGAGCGATCCCGCGGCGCTCATCGACGTTCCGCATTTCTGCCGCGAAAGCGGCAACGCGCTTCTGTCGATCGAAGAGGTCGGCGACGGGACCCGCGCCTACCTCATCCGCCGGACCTGAGCCCGAAGGCGCCATAGGGAAGGAAGCGCACCGGGTCTCCGGGGGCGACGTCGCAGGCGCCGTCGGGCAGCTCGACGAAGCCCGTGGCCCAGCTCAGCCCCGAGATGCGCCCCGAGCCTTCCGAGGCGAAGACCTCGGCCGCGCCTGCGTCCGTCAGCCGGGCCCGCAGGTACTCCCGCCGCCCGGCCTTCTTGCGCTTGCCGAAGGCCGCGGGAACCGTGAAGCCCTGCGGCAGCACCCAGCCTGCGCCCGACAGGAGCATCAGCGCCGGGCGCGCGAAGACCAGCGTGCAGGTGAAGGCCGCGACCGGGTTCCCCGGCAGGCCGAACACCGGCACGCCCTGCCAGAGCGCGAGGGCGAGCGGCCGCCCGGGCTTCACCGCGATGCGCCAGCTCGAGAGGCTGCCGCGCTGGCCGAGCAGGCGCGCGACATGGTCCTCGTCGCCGGCCGAGGCGCCGCCCGAGGTCAGGATCGCGTCAGCCTCGCGCGCGCCCCGGTCGAGCCGGGCGGCGATCTCGGCCGCGTCGTCGGGCGCATGGCCGAGGTCGATCGCCTCAAGGCCCCAGTCCGCAAGAAGCGCCAGCAGCATCGGGCGGTTCGCGTCGTAGATCCGGTGCGGCGCGGCATCGCGGGCCGGATCGGGCTCGAGCTCGTCGCCGGTCGATAGGACGGCCACGCGGAGTGGCCGGCGGACGATGACGCGCGCGATGCCCACCGCCGTGAGCAGCGCGAGGTCGGGCGCCGTCAGCATCCGCCCAACTGCGAGCGCCGTGGCGCCTTCGGCGAGATCCTCGCCCGCCTTGCGCGTGTTGATCCCGCGCTTCACCGGGCCGTCGAAGGCGACGGTCGCCCCGTCGGTCGCGCAGTCCTCGTCGAGCACGACCGTATCGACGCCCTCGGGCAGGATCGCGCCGGTCAGGATGCGCAGGCCCTTGCCGGGCGGAACGGCCCCGTCGAAGGGCTGGCCCGCGGCCGCCCGGCCGGGCACAAGCGGCAGGCGCTGGACGCCCGCGCCCGTGGCGGCATGGGCGAAGCCGTAGCCGTCGACCGCCGCGTTCGCGAGGGGCGGGTTCGACCGGCGCGCGACGGCGGGGGCGGCCAGCACGCGGCCGAGCGCGCGGGCGACGGGAATTTCCTCGACCTCGGTCACCGGGTGAAGCCGGTCGCGCAGGAGGGCGAGCGCGGTGTCGACCGGCACCCAGTCCACGCCCTGCGGCATGGCGAAACAGTCGTTGCGAAGCCGGGGCGGGGTCAGGGGGGCGCTCACAACCCGACCTCGCGCCGGATGAAGGCGGCGATTCCGGGGACATCGTCGAGCGCGAACAGCGGCAGCGCGGTCTGGGGCGCCCCGTCACTCGCCACCGCGCGGATCGTGGGGTTCCCGGGCGCGAGCAGGTCGCGGCCCGCCGCCTGCCGGTGCGTCTCGATCTTCGGATGCGGCGCGGTCTTGTAGCCTTCGATCAGGATCAGGTCGCAGGGGTCGAGCCGGGCAAGAAGATCGCCCAGCGGCGGTTCCTCGGCGCCCCTCAGTTCCGTCATCAGCGCCCAGCGGACCGGCGAGGCGACAAGCACCTGCCCCGCCCCGGCCTCGCGGTGGCGGTAGCTGTCGCGGCCGGGATGGTCGATCTCCGTCGCGTGGTGGGCATGCTTGATGGTGGACACATGCAACCCCTGTGCCGTCAGCTCCGCCACCAGCCGCTCGGTCAGCGTGGTCTTGCCGGTGTTCTTCCAGCCGGTGACGCCCCAGACCCTCATGCCGCCCCCATGAGCCGCTCGGCCTCGGCGATGTCCTCGGGGGTGTTGACGTTGAAGAAGGGGTCGAACGGCAGGCTCTCGAAGCCCGCCAGCCCCGCGCCGTGGCCGTCGGTCCAGAGCACGATCTTGCGCAGCCCGCCAAGAAGCGCCGCGCGGAGGTCGTCGCGCAGCGCCACGGGCCAGAGGCCGAAGGTCGGGTGGCGCTGCATCCGGCCGTCTTCGTCGGGGCTGGCGGCAAGGCAGAGGCCGGAGGCCCCGGCCGCCGCCTGCAACCGCACCACGAGGTCGGTGGGGAAGAACGGCGTGTCGGCCGCCGCCGTGACGATGGCCGCCGCCCCCTGCCCCGCCGCCCAGTCGAGCCCGGCGAGCACGCCCGCAAGCGGCCCGGGATGGTCGGGCAGGCTGTCGGACAGGACCGGAAGCCCGAACCCGGCCAGCCGCGCCGGATCTCCGTTCGCGTTGATGGCGAGGGCACCGCATTGGGGACCAAGCCGGGCGATCACGTGGTCGATCAGCCGCTGCCCGCCCACCTCCCGCAACCCCTTGTCGCCGCCGCCCATCCGCGTGGCGCGGCCGCCCGCGAGGATCACGCCCAGAGGCGCGGTCATTCGTCCGCCTCCGCGCTCTTGCGGCGGTGGCGGCGGTCCTCCTCCGGCACCGACGAAAGGTCCGCATCGCGGATCAGCCGCTCCTCGCCCGAGAGGCAGACGAACCGCTGCCCGCGCATCCGTCCGATCAGCGTGAGGCCAAGCTGCCGCGCGATCTCCACGCCCCAGGCCGTGAAGCCCGAGCGCGAGGCGAGGATCGGGATGCCCATCGTCGCCGTCTTGATCACCATCTCCGAGGTCAGGCGGCCCGTCGTGTAGAGGATCTTGTCGCCCGGGGGCACCTCGTGGCGCAGCATGAAGCCCGCGATCTTGTCCACCGCGTTGTGGCGGCCCACGTCCTCCATGTAGACCAGCACCCGGTCCTCCTGGCACAGGACGGTGCCGTGGATCGCCCCCGCGCTCAGATACAGCGAGGGCAGCGTGTTGATCTGCCGGGCGAGGCCGTAGAGCCAGCTGGTGCGCAGCGGTGCCGCCGGCAGGGTCACGCCCTCGAGCCCCTCCATCATGTCGCCGAAGACGGTGCCCACCGCGCAGCCCGAGGTGCGGGTCTTCTTCTTCAGCTTCTCCTCGTAGCTTGTCTGGCGCTCGGTGCGGACCACGACGGTCTCGATGTCCTCGTCGTAGTCGACGCCCGTCACCCGGTCGTCATCACGCAGCATGCCCTGGTTCCGCAGGAAGCCGAGCGCGAGGTATTCGGGGTAATCCCCGATCGTCATGGCGGTGACGATCTCCTGGGAGTTGAGGTAGATCGTCAGCGGCCGCTCCTCGACGACGGCGATCTCGACTTCGGCTCCGGTCTGGTCATGCCCCCTGACCGCGCGGGTGAGGCGCGGGGCGGCGGGGTCGGGCAGAAGCGGCAGGTCGGGCGGCATGGGGCTCCTCGGTTCTTCGGGGGTATACCTCATGCGGCGGGCAGCGCCAGCGGCTCAGCGGCTCGCGCGGTCCAGGAACTCGACGAGCGCCTGCCGGTCGGCGGGATCGGCCACCCGCTGGTCCGGCATGCGCGAGCCCGGCGTGTAGACTTCGGGACCGACCTCGAAGAGCTCGGCCACGGTACGCGGCGTCCAGACGATGTCGAGGTCGCGGAGCGCGGGCGAGAAGGCATAGCCTTCGGCCGCTGCGATGGGACGGCCGAAGATGCCGTGGAGGCTCGGGCCCGCGCGGGAATGGTCGCCCGGCTCCAGCGAATGGCAGACGGCACAGGCGCGCCAGACCTCCGCTCCACGGCTGCCGTCGTCGTAGGCGTCCGCCGCGCGCCCGGCCCCGCCGCCCAGAAGCGCGCCGTCGATTGCGGAATGGCGGCGGATCGCGCCGCTCGCGCCGCCTGCGAACAGCGTGTCTTCGGTGAGCGCGAGCGCCCAGACGGGTCCGGCCCCGCCCTCGATCCCGGCGCGAAGATTGAGCGTGTCCGCCTCGAGGAGCCAGATCGCGCCATCGACCGCCGCCGCGGCCACGGTGTCCGGCGTGGCGGCCAGTGCGACAAGCGGGCGTTCGCTCAGGAACCGCTCGGGCAGGAGGTCGCCCTCCTCGGAAAAGAGCCGGAGCGCGCCTTCGGCGAAGATGACCGCCAGCCGGTCGCCGCTCCGCGCGAGGCCGTTCGGCAGATCGGGAAGGCCTGCGCTGGCGAGAAGCGACAGATCCGCGCTCCAGCGGGCGAAGCGGAGGTCGGCCCCGACCGTGGCGAGATCGCCCGAAGGCAGGAAGACGAGCCCCGAAAGCCGGCCCCCATGCGCCTGTTGCGCGCGCGCGGCCCCGCTCGCGGCATCGATCATCGCCAGCCGGCCGTCCCAGAAGCCGGCCGCGATCCGCGCCCCGTCCGGCGCCACGGCCAGCGCCGTGACCGGCGAGACGCCGCGCTCGGTGGCGAGGGCCGGCGCCTGCCCCTCCGCCTCCCAAAGCGCCACGCGGCCGTCCTGCCCGCCGGTCGCGAAGCGCCCGCCGGGCAGGAGAGCGACCGCGGTGACGTTGCCGTCGTGGAACCGCAGGACCCGGAACGCGCTCTGGCTCTCGGCCTCGCGCAGGATCACGCGGCCGTCGAAGCCGCCCGAAAGGAGCATGTCCGCCCCGGCGGCGAGCGCGCTCACCGGACCGGCATGGCCCGAGGCGTCCTGCGCCGAAATGGCGCCTGACGCGAGCAGCGCACCGATGAGGAGCGCGGAGAACGCCGCGCGGAAGCGGAGTGTCACGAGGCCGGCAGCCCGCGCGTTCAGTAGCTGATGAGATTCGAGCCGGGATTGCCGACGCGCGCGCCTTCCGTCGAGTAGGCGGCCGAGGACGGCGTCTGGTAGCTGCCGTTCAGGACCATCGCGGCGCCGTAGGCGACGACGACGGCGAAGGCCACGGAGGCGAGGAAGGCTTTCATGGCAAGGTCTCCTGTCAGCTGCGGGACGGCACGGCCGTCCGCTTGGTCGATCCTAACCCGGCCAACATGGTCCGGGCAATCTGTTGATACGTGCGCCCCAGAGGTCCCTCGGGGTCGCGCGCGGTGATCGGTTGGCCCGCGTCGGACGCGGCGCGCAGTTCCATGGTCAGCGGAATGCCCCCCAGGAACGGCACGCCAAGCCGCAGGGCCTCGGCCTGGGCGCCGCCCTGGCCGAAGATGGCGTGGGACTTGCCGCAATCGGGGCAGACGAAATGGGACATGTTCTCGACGAGGCCGAGGATCGGCACGTCCACCTTGCGGAACATCGCGATGCCGCGGCGCGCGTCGATGAGCGACAGGTCCTGGGGCGTCGAGACGATCACCGCGCCCGACAGCCGCGTGCCCTGCGCGAGCGCGAGTTGCGCGTCGCCCGTGCCGGGCGGCATGTCCACGATCAGCACGTCGAGCGCGCCCCAGTCCACATCCGCCATCATCTGCGTGATGGCCGACATGACCATCGGCCCGCGCCAGACCATCGCCGTCTCGGCATCGACGAGCAGCCCCATCGACATCGCATGGAGCCCGTAGGCGCGCATGGGCTTCAGCTTGCGCCCCTGCGCCTGCGGCTTGCCGTGCAGGCCGAGCAGCGTGGGGAGCGAGGGCCCGTAGATGTCGGCGTCGAGGATGCCGACGCTCAACCCTTGCGCGCGCATCGCCAGCGCGAGGTTGACGGCGGTCGTGGACTTGCCGACCCCGCCCTTGCCCGAGGCCACCGCGATCACATGGCCGATCCCGGCGAGCGGGTCGGGCTTCGCGGCCTTGGGTTCGGTCAGGCGCGGCGGCGGCGCTTTCGCGGCCGGCGTCTCGGCCGTCAGCACCACGAAGGCGCTCGTCACGCCCGGGAGCCGGCGCAGCCGCGCCTCGGCCTCGTCGCGCAGGGGGGCGAGCGACGTGGCCTCCTCGGGCGTCGTGAGGATCGTGAGCGTCACGCGGTGGCCGTCGATGCCGAGCCCCGACAGGCGCTCCGATCCGACGAGCGGCGCGCCGCTTGGAAGCGTGAGCCCCCGAAGCGCCTCGTGCAGCCTCTCGTCGTCAAGATCCGGCATCCCGTTCCCCCGAAGAACGATCGGCCCGGCGGTTTTCCCGCGCGGGCCGATCGGGACTGTCACGGCCCTGTCTTACTCGGCCGGATGGGCGCGACCCGAAGGCGCCTGGCCCTTCACTTCCTCGACCCAGAGCGAATGGTGCTCGCGGGCCCAGTTCTCGTCGACCTCGCCCGAGCCCATGGCGTCGAACGCGCCCTCCATCCCCACCGAGCCGATGTAGATATGCGCGATGATGATCGCCGACAGGACGGCGGCCGTGAGCGCATGGATCGTCTGGTAGAACTGCCAGTCGGCCGGAGCGCCCGCCTGTGCCGGGAAAAGCAGCATGAAGCCCGTGAAGGACAGAGCCGCGCCACCGAGGATCACCGACCAGAAAATGAGCTTCTGACCCGCGTTGAACTTCTTCGCCGGCGGATGGACGCCCTTCTTCAGAAGCCCGCCGCCCTGCGCCACCCACTGCGCATCCACGCGGTTGGGGATGTTGTGGGCGATCCAGAGCACGAGCACCATCACGAGCGCCGCCATGAACGGCCAGGCGAGGAAGTTGTGCGCGATCTTGCCCCAGGCGCTGAGCATGCCGAAGGCACCCTCGCCCACGAGGGGCAGGATCACCGTCTTGCCGATGATGATGTTGAGCCCCGTGAGCGCGAGGATGATGAAGGTCGAGGCCAGCGTCCAGTGCGCGAAGCGCTCGATCCAGTTGAAGCGCAGGATCTTGCGGCCCGACATGCCCGCATCGATCCGGATCCTGCCCCGGATCAGGTAGAACAGCGTCAGGAGCACGAGCATCCCGATCACCGACCAGATCGAGAGCTGGTGCAGCGTGTCGCCCTGAAGCGCGGCCCAGGACTTGTTCTCGGGCTTGATCAGGTAGCCTGCGCTCGGGTCGGGGATGGTGGCGCGCCCGGCGACATAGTCGCCGGTGCCGAGCGCCTCGAACAGCGCGTCCTCGTTGACCGACTGCTGCGTCGGGTTGACCTGCGCCTCTGCCCCCGGCGCGACAAGCGCCACCGTGAAGACGAGGCCGAGGGCGAGGAGGATCCGGGTGAACATCTGTGTCATCTTTCCCTCCTCAGATCGCGACCGTGTCGCCGTAGGCCGTGCGCCAGCCCCAGGCGCCCGAGCCGTAGCCGCGCGTCACCACGCGTTCGCGGT
>DAINOF010000124.1:0-8615 GCA_036735505.1 Paracoccaceae bacterium | reverse complement strand
AGGTGGTGCAGCCGTAGCCCACGAGGTTGAAGCCGATGGCGTCGAGATCCTCCTGGAGGTTCGCCGCCTCGAGATAGGCCGACACGACCTGGGATCCGGGCGCGAGCGAGGTCTTGACCCAGGGCTTGCGGGTCAGCCCCAGCGCGCGCGCCTTCCGCGCGACAAGCCCCGCGCCGATCATGACGTAAGGATTCGAGGTGTTGGTGCAGGAGGTGATGGACGCGATCACGATCGAGCCGTCGGTGAGCCTGTAGCTTTCGCCCTCGACGGCGGCCGACTTGCGCGGGTCGCCGTCGGGGTTGCCGCGATACTCCGAGACGACCTTGAGGAAGGCGGGCGCGGCGGTGTCGAGCGGCGTGTGGTCCTGCGGGCGCTTGGGCCCCGAGATGGCGGGCACGACGGTCGACATGTCGAGTTCCAGCGTGTCGGTGTAGACCGGATCGTAGTCCGGGCCGCGCCACATGCCGTTGGCCTTTGCATAGGCCTCTACGAGGGCGAGCGTCGCCTCGTCGCGCCCGGTCTGGGTCAGGTAGCGCAGCGTCTCGCCGTCGATCGGGAAGAAGCCGCAGGTCGCGCCGTATTCGGGCGCCATGTTGCCGATGGTCGCGCGGTCGGCGAGCGGCAGGTGGTCGAGGCCCGGCCCGTAGAACTCGACGAACTTGCCCACGACGCCCTTCTTGCGCAGCATCTGCACGACCTTCAGCACGAGGTCGGTCGCGGTGGTGCCTTCGGTCATCCGGCCGGTCAGCCTGAAGCCCACGACTTCCGGGATGAGCATCGAGATCGGCTGGCCCAGCATCGCGGCCTCGGCCTCGATCCCGCCCACGCCCCAGCCGAGCACGGCCGCGCCGTTCACCATCGTGGTGTGGCTGTCGGTGCCGACGAGCGTGTCGGGATAGGCGACGTCTTCCCCGTGCTGGTCGGTGTCGGACCAGACGGTCTTCGCCAGGTATTCGAGGTTCACCTGGTGGCAGATGCCGGTTCCGGGGGGCACGACGCGGAAGTTGTTGAACGCCTGCTGGCCCCATTTGAGGAACACGTAGCGCTCCATGTTGCGCTCGTACTCGCGGTCCACGTTCATCTGGAAGGCGCGGGGGTTGCCGAATTCGTCGATCATCACCGAATGGTCGATGACGAGGTCCACCGGGTTCAGCGGGTTGATCTTGTCGGGGTCGCCGCCCAAGGCCACGATCCCGTCGCGCATGGCGGCGAGGTCCACGACGGCGGGGACGCCGGTGAAGTCCTGCATCAGCACGCGTGCCGGGCGGTAGGCGATCTCGCGCGGGTTGCGGCCGCCTTGCGCCGCCCAGTCCGAGAAGGCGCGGATGTCGTCGACGCTCACCGTCTTGCCGTCCTCGAACCGCAGCATGTTCTCGAGCACGACCTTGAGCGCGGCGGGGAGCCTTGCGAAGGTCCCGAGCCCGGCCTCCTCGGCCGCGGGGATGGAATAGTAGGCATAGCTCCGGCCGCCTGCGGAAAGCGTGCGGCGGGTCTTCGACGTGTCCTGTCCGACGATGATGGGCATGGGTGCGACTCCTCGGGCCTGAGCCAATCCTTCACGCTGCACCTAGCGGGTCCGGGGCGGTTCGATCAAGGGGGTGAAGCAATTTTTGTATACCATGGTGCACCGAAACGTCCGGCCGGGGTTTGCAACACGCTCTCTCTAATCGTTGATTGGTGTTTCGCCGCGGGCTCGCCTAGGGATACGGGGCTTGACGAAGGGGATGGTCACGATGCGGCGGCTGCTTGGAACGGTATGTGCGGTCTCAGTGGGGGTGGCGACGCTCGCGGCCGAGGCGGGCGACCCCGTCGTGGTCGAGCTCTTCACCTCGCAGGGCTGTTCGTCCTGTCCGCCGGCCGACGCGCTTCTGACCGAGCTTGCCGGGCACGAGGACGTCATCGCGCTCGCGCTCCATGTGGACTACTGGGATTACATCGGCTGGAAGGACAGCCTCGCGCGGCCCGAGCACACCGAGCGGCAGAAGAGCTATGCCGCCGCCGCCGGCAAGCGCATGATCTACACGCCGCAGTTCGTGGTCGGCGGCCTCGACCATGTCACGGGCTACGAGCCGATGGAGATGGCCGCCGCGATCGAGCGGCACCGCGCCGCCCCGCAGCCGGTGGACCTGACCGCCGAGCGCGACGGCGAGGTCATCCGCATCGAGGCCCGCGCGGTGGGCGCCGTCGCGGGGCCGGTCGTCGTTCAGGTCGTCCGCTACGTCCCCGTCGAGCGCGTCGCCATCGAGCGCGGCGAGAACGCAGGCCGGACGCTCGACTATCACAACGCGGTCAACCTCTGGATCGAGGTCGGGCGCTGGTCGGGCACCGGCAGCTACCACGCCACGACCCGGGTCGCGGGCGAGCATCCGGTTGTCGTGATCCTGCAGCGCGCGCCTCACGGGGCGGTGCTGGCCGCGGCACGCGCCGACTGATCCGGCGTCCGCTCGGGCTTCCAGCGGCGGTGGATCCAGAACCACTGGTCCATGTGGCCGCGCACCTCGGCCTCCAAGCTGTCGTTGATCGCCTGGGTCATGGCCACGGCGTCGGTCAGCGGCACCTCGGCATCCACGATCAGGTCGAAGTCGAGCCCGTTCGCCCGCCGGCGGCCGTAGATCGGGAAGACCCGCGCGCTGTATTTCAGCGCCCATTCCGACACCGCGGTCGAGGTCGGCGCGGGCTTGCCGAAGAAGGTCACCGTCGCGCCGTCCGACACGTAGATGTCGGTGAGCACGCCCAGCGTGTTGCCGCGCGCGAGGAAGCGGATCATCTCGACGAGGCCGCGGCGCGTGGCGGGGAAGATCGGCGCCTCGGCATCGGCCATGGCGGCGACGTAGTGTTCGTTGAAGCGCGCGTTGCTCATCGGCCGGTAGAGCGCGCCCAGCGGGATGCCGCGCCGGGCGAGGACCGCGCGCGGCACGAGGTAATTGCCGTAATGCCCGGTGACGAGAAGGATCGGCCCGCCCGCGCCGAGCGCGGCATCGAGCGCGGCCGCGCCTGGCCCGGACAGCGGCGTGTCCTCGACGCGGGCCGCGAAGTCCTGGCCGGAATACATCTCGATGAGGGTGCGGCCCGCGTTGTCGGGGACCCGCCGCGCGATGCGGCGCACCTCGGGTGCGGGAAGGTCGGGGCAGACATGGGCGAGGTTGTCGCGGATGCGGCGGTCCCAGCCGGCCAGCGGCGCCACGAGCCGCGCCGCGATCCAGCCCGTCGCCGGCACGCGCCAGCGGTAGGGCAGGGCGAGGAGCAGTCCGAGAAGGCCCCGGATCGCCGCGTCGACGGCCACGTCCCTCCAGCTGTTCCGGGCCTCGCCCATCCGCCTCTGCCATCGACGGCCGCGCCCCGGGCCGGCCCGGGCGGGACATAGTCCGCCGGCGCCCGGTTCACAAGGCGGGCGCGCCCTCCTCCTCGCCTTCCTCCTCGGCGATGAGGTAGATCTCTCCGGCCTCCTCGAGTTCGCGGATGGCCGAGACGACGGCGGTCATCGCGGTCTCGCCGTCGGCGGCCTTGACGGCGCCCAGATCCTGGATCTCGCCCCGGATCGTCTCGGCCATGCGCTGGGAGATGTTGCCGAGGATGAACTCGGCCGCCTTCTGCGCCTCCTCGGACACGGTCGAGGCCGCGAGCGCGGTGACGAGCACCTTCTGGTCGATCGCGCGGAGGATCTTCGGCACGTCGCGCACGCCCACGCGCGCGGGAATGTTGACGTAGGTGAAGATCGACTTGCGGACTGCCTCGGCGAAGCCCGGATCGGTCTCGCCCAGCCCCTCGAGCACGTCGTCCCGCGTGGCGGCGCGCGAGAAGTTGAGAAGCGCGCCCACCCGTTCCACCGGGCCGCCCGCGAAGGCGCGCGGCACGTCGCGGCCGAGCTCTTCGCCCAGCGCCTCGCCGATGCGCTCGACCGTGCGGGGCGTGACGGCCGAGACGAGCGAGACGGCATAGGTGATGCGGCGGGCGAGCGGGCCGGGGAGCGTGTTGAGAAGCTGCGCCGCGCGCGAGACCTTGAGCTTGGAGAGCACGATCGCGCCCACCTCGGGCGCCTCGGCCTTGAGGACGGCGAGCAGCACCGCGTCGTCCCTCTCGAGCACCTTCTCCCACGGGTCGGGCGCATCCAGCGCACCGAAATCGCCGGCGCCGCCGGGCAGGGCCACAAGCGGCTCGATCATGGGCAGCGGGGGTATCTCGGGAAACTTCGGAGCGCCGAGCGCCGGCAGGCCGGTCTGCGGCGACATGGCGGTAAGGAATTCGTCGATCACGGCGGCGAGTTCGCCCGGCTCCACGCCGCCCAGCGTGTCGAGCGCCGCGGCGAGCTGCGCCTCTTCCTCGGGTGTCAGCGTTCCGGGGGGGAGCGGCATGCCGAGCGAGCCGAGCATGCGATGCACGACGGCCGCCTTCTGAAGGCGGCTCAAGCGGCCTGTCGCCGCAGAGGACTGCGTTAGGTCCGGCAGGGTGGTCACACGCGCGATCCCATGAAGCCTTTCCGTCTTCGCATCGGCGGGTTAAGGACCTGCTATCGCGGTCAGTAGTTCGACACGCCGGAGCGGATCGTGGCCGCGAGCGCGACCTCGGGCCAGCCTCCCGCGCCGCCGCGCGACCGGATCTCGGCCAGCTGCGCCTCGGCCCCGCCCAGATCGCCCTGCGCCACGAGCCCCTGCCCGTAGTAGGACCGCGCGAGGAGGTTGTCTGGATTGGCCGCGAGAGCGGCGCGGTAGTAGGCCATCCCCTTCTCGGGCGCGCCGGATTTGCGCAGGGTGAAGCCCATGTAGGTCAGCACCCGGTCCGCGCGCTGGTCCGCCATCGCGCCGAGCGCGTCCAGCGCATGGCCGTAGAGCCCGGCATGGGCGAACTCCCGCGCCGCCTCGAAGAGGGTGTCGTCGTCGAGCCGCCCCTCCTCGACCGCGACGCAGCGGCCGGTGTCGTGGTCCCAGACCGTGCCCCCGGTGCAGATGGTCGTCGTCGGCGTCGGTTCGGGCGGCTTGTCGGTGTCGACGGCGAACGCCGCCACCGGAAACAGCAGGGCGAGAACGGCGAGGGGCGCGCGCATGGGAAGTCTCCGGGAGCGGCGGGTCGGGCTGGACACGGTTCGGGGCGACCCGAAGATCGCCCCGGCACCTTCGAGGGAAAGGCGGTCGTCAGCTCGAGACGGTGGGCACGCAGTTCTGGGTGGTCTCGTTCCACTGGGTGCCTTCGGCGCAGGACATTGTCACCTGCTCGTGCTGCCACGAGCATTCGGCCATCGCGAGCGCCGGCGCCACCGTAAGGGCCAGAGCGGCCAGAAGGGTCTTCAGCTTCATGGTCATCTCCCGTTTAGCGATACAACGGAGAGTAGCACGAGGTGACGCCGCGGCAAACCGCTTCGGTCAGGTTTCGCCGAAAACCCGTGCGAAGATCGTGTCCACATGCTTGGTGTGATAGCCGATGTCGAAATTTTCGGCGATCTCGGCCTCGGACAGCGCCGCCCGCACCTCCGGATCGGCCATCAGTTCCGCCCGGAAGTCTGCGCCGTGGTCCCAGACCTTCATCGCGTTGCGCTGGACGAGCCGGTAGGCGTCCTCGCGGCTGACGCCTTTCTGGGTCAGCGCGAGGAGCACGCGCTGGGAATGCACGAGGCCGCGGAAGCGGTCCATGTTGCGCGCCATGGCCTCGGGATGGATCACGAGCCGGTCGATCACGGAGGTCAGCCGCGCCAGCGCGAAGTCGAGCGTGATCGTGGCGTCGGGGCCGATCATGCGCTCGACCGAGGAATGCGAGATGTCGCGCTCGTGCCAGAGCGCCACGTTCTCGAGTGCCGGCGTCACCATCCCGCGGACGAGCCGGGCGAGGCCGGTGAGGTTCTCGCTCAGCACCGGGTTGCGCTTGTGCGGCATGGCCGAAGAGCCCTTCTGGCCGGGCGAGAAGAACTCCTCGGCCTCCAGCACCTCGGTGCGCTGCATGTGGCGGATCTCGATGGCGATGTTCTCGATGGACGAGGCGATGACGCCCAGCGTGGCGAAGAACATCGCGTGGCGGTCGCGGGGGATGACCTGGGTCGAGATCGGCTCGGGCGCGAGGCCCATCATGCGGCAGACATGCGCTTCCACGGCCGGGTCGATGTTGGCGAAGGTGCCGACGGCGCCCGAGATGGCGCCGGTGGCGATGTCGTCCCGGGCGCGGACGAGCCGGGCGCGGTTGCGGGCCATCTCGGCATGGAAGCGGGCGAAGGTGAGGCCCATGGTCGTCGGCTCGGCATGGATGCCGTGGCTGCGGCCGATGCGCAGGGTGAACCTGTGCTCGAAGGCCCGGCGCCTGAGGGCCGCCAGAAGCGCGTCGAGATCGGCCAGCAGGATGTCCGCCGCGCGGGCGAGCTGGACGGACAGCGTCGTGTCGAGCACGTCGGACGAGGTCATGCCCTGGTGAACGAACCGCGCCTCGTCCGCGCCCACGATCTCGGCCAGATGGGTGAGGAAGGCGATCACGTCGTGCTTCGTCACCGCCTCGATCTCGTCGATGCGGGCGACGTCGAAGGGGGTGTCCTTCGCGCGCCAGACGGCCTCGGCGCTCGCCTTGGGGATCGTGCCGAGGGCGGCCATGGCGTCGCAGGCGTGGGCCTCGATCTCGAACCAGATGCGGTACTTCGTCTCGGGTGACCAGAGGGCGACCATCTCGGGGCGGGAATAGCGGGGGATCATGGGCGGCCTCTTGTCGGTGCTCCTGCGCGCTTTAGACTGGGGGCGGCACGGGAACAAGGAGGCCGCGCATGACGGGGCTCGTCGCGCTCGCCGACCTCGAGGGGCGGTGGCGGCTGTCGCGGCGGATCGTGCATGCCGACGGCACCGAGGACCGGCTCGACGGGACGACGCTGTTCCGGAGGGACGGGAGCCGGCTGATCCAGGAGGAGGAGGGCGTGCTTCGGCTCGCGCAGGGGGCCCTGCTGCGCGCGACGCGGCGTTACCTCTGGACCGGGCGGCCGGACCGGCTCGAGGTCGGGTTCGAGGACGGCCGGCCGTTCCACACGGTGCCGCTCGGGGTCGCCCGGCCCGAGGCGTCGCACCTCTGCCCGCCCGACCGCTACGAGGTCGCCTACGACGTTGCCGACATGACCGAGTGGCGCGCGGTCTGGCGCGTCTCGGGGCCGGGGAAGGCCTATGTGATGACCTCGGTCCTGCGCCCCGACCCCGATGCTTGCCCGCCGCGGGGCAGAGTGCCATAACGCCCCCGACAGGAACTCGAACGGGGAGAGGCACGCGATGTCCACCACCACCCTGCGCCCGGTGCTGAGCGAGATGCTCGGACCGTCGGACGGCCTGAACCTGCGCCTCAAGCAGGCGCTGCTCGTGGCCCTCGGGATCGCCGCGCTCACGCTCGCGGCCAAGATCCGGGTGCCGATGTGGCCCGTGCCGATCACGATGCAGACCTTCGCGGTTCTCTTGATCGGGGCGGCCTACGGGACGCGGCTCGGCGTCGCGACGATTCTCGGCTACCTCGCCCTCGGCGCGGCGGGGCTCGCGGTCTTCACCGGCGAGGGCGCGGGTCTCGCCTACATGATGGGGCCCACGGGCGGCTACCTTCTGGGCTTCGCCGTGGCGGCGGGCGTCATGGGCTGGCTCGCGGCGCGCGGCTGGGACCGGACGGTCGCCGGCATGGCGGCGGCATTCCTGATCGGCAACGCCGTGATCTACGCCTTCGGGCTGCCGTGGATGGCCTGGCTCTTCGCCGCCGAGCGGGGAATGGCCTGGGTCCTGCAGTGGGGGATGACCAACTTCCTTCTCGGCGACGCGCTGAAGCTTGCGCTCGCCGCGCTCGTCCTGCCGCTCGCCTGGAAGGCCGTCGGCCGCGCGCGCGGCTGAACGTTCGGTCCGACGACACGGAGAGGCGCGGCCCTCGGCCGCGCCCCGCTGCTTTTTCGAGGGGAGGGGGCTCTGCCCCCGCCTCCCTTCGGTCGGCTCCCCCGGAGTACTTGGGCCAAGATGAAGCGCCGTCCGCTTCATCTTGGCCCAAGTACTCCCGCCAGAGGCGCCCGAGCCGGAGGCGCGGCACGCGCCGCAGGCGAGAGGAAAGGCTCGCGCCGCAGGCGCTCAATCGGCCAGCCGCGTCTCGATCTCGGCCTGGCGTTCGAGCGTTCGGTGGACCGGGCAGCGGTCGGCGATCTCGAGAAGCCGCGCGCGCTGCTCGGCGTCGAGTTCCCCGGTCAGGTGGATGACCCGGCTGAACCGGTCGATCTTCTCGGGCGCGGCCGCCGCCGCGTCCTGGGCGTGCACCTTGTCGTGCGTGACGTCGACCCGGACATGGGCGAGCGGCCAGCCCTTGCGGCGCGCGTACATGCGGACCGTCATCGAGGTGCAGGCGCCGAGGCCGGCCGACAGGAGGCCATAGGGCGACATGCCCCGGTCGGTCCCGCCATAGGCCGCGGGCTCGTCGGCCAGCACATGGTGGTGCTGCCCCGAGGTGACATCCTGGAGAAATCCCGCCGGGTCGGCCTCGGAGACGCGCACGACGCCTTCGGGCGCGCCCGGCGGCGGGGCGGGCGGCGCGAGATCGAGGTAGCGGCCCGCCCATGCGGCGATCACCTCGGCCGCGTAGTCGGCATCGGCCGGATCGGCGAGCAGGTGGTCGGCCTCGCCCAGCGTCACGAAGGACTT
>DAINOF010000123.1:0-8698 GCA_036735505.1 Paracoccaceae bacterium | reverse complement strand
GCGGCCCGCAGCAGCAGAAGCCACCACGGCGTCTTGTCGGTCTCGTTCTCGTCGTCCCTGAGACCGAGAAGGAGCGCCACGCCGGGAAACCGGCGGCGGATCGGCGCGGGAGGCACGGCGCGCAGCAGGAACCACAGGATCGGCAACGCGGCGAGCGCGACGAGAAGCCAGGGGGCGGTGAAGCCGATCGGTCCGAGCGTCCACATCAGTGCTGCACCCGTTCGAGCGACCGGTAGAGCCACAGGAGCGCCCCGGACGCCGGGCGGTCGGTGTGGTGGCAGTCGTACTGCCAGCCGGTCGCGCGGGCGAGGCGCAAAAGCCGATCCTTGCGCTCGGCGAGCCGGTCGAGGTAGCGGCCGCGCAGGTCGCCGGCCTTCAGCGTCTCATGCGTCAGGCTGCGGCCCATCGATTCGAAGATCGTGCGGCCGTCGAAGGGAAACGCCTCTTCCTGCGGGTCGAGGATCTGGAGGATCGCGCCCGACACGCCCCGGTCGGTCGCCTTGGCGATGGCGGCCTCGGCCACCGAGACGTCGCCGAGGAAGTCCGACACGAAGACCGCGCGGGAATGGGGAAGGATGCCGCGCACCTCGGGCGTGCCGTAGTCGCCGTCGGCGGTGTCGTCGGCGAGCACCTCGGTCAGCCGCAGAAGCTGCAGCTCGCCCGACCGGGGCGGCATGTCGAGGCTCGTGAGCCCCACCCGCTCGCCGCCGCGCACCAGAAGGCTCGCAAGCGCGAGCGCCAGAAGCCTCGCCCGCTCGGATTTGGTCTGGAGCCGCGGGGAAGAGGCGAAGCCCATCGACTGCGACCGGTCGACCCAGAGGAGCACGCTCTGCGCCGCCTGCCATTCCTTTTCGCGCACGAAATGCACGTCGGACCGGCCGGACCGGCGCCAGTCGATCATCCGCGCCTCGTCGCCCGGCATCGCCTGGCGGTACTGCCAGAACTCGTCGCCGGTCCCGGTCCGGCGCCGGCCATGCGCGCCCAGAAGCACGGTCGAGGCGAGGTGATCGGCCGCGGCCAGAAGCGGCGGGAGCGGGGCTGCGAGCTCCTCGGCCCGGGTGCGGAGATCGGCGGGTCCGGTCAAGCGGCGGCCTCGACGTGCGACACGCGGCCGACGACCTCGTCGATGACCCGGCCAAGCTCGACGCCCCGCGCCCGCGCGGCGAAGGTCAGCGCCATGCGGTGCGTGAGGACGGGCGCGGCCATGTCGGCCACGTCCTCGGGCGAAGGCGCGAGCCGCCCGTCGAGCAGCGCGCGCGCCCGCACCGTCAGCATCAGCGCCTGAGCGGCCCGCGGCCCGGGCCCCCAGCCCACGTTCGCCCGCACGATCTCGGGCGCATTGTCGTCGCCGGGGCGGCAGGCGCGCACGAGATCGAGGATCATCTCGACGATCCCCTCGCCCACCGGCATCCGGCGCACCAGCGCCTGCGCCGCGATCAGCTCCTCGGCGGTAAAGACCTGGTGCGAATCGTCCTCCTTCGTCCCGGTCGTGGCGATGAGGATGTCGCGCTCGGCCTGACGGGTCGGATATGGCACCTCGATCTGTACGAGGAATCGGTCGAGCTGCGCTTCGGGCAGAGGATAGGTGCCTTCCTGCTCGATCGGGTTCTGCGTGGCGAGCACGTGGAACGGCCGGTCGAGCGCATGGGCCTGGCCCGCGATGGTCACGGATTTCTCCTGCATCGCCTGCAGGAGCGCCGATTGCGTCCGGGGCGAGGCGCGGTTGATCTCGTCGGCCATGAGGAGCTGGCAGAAGATCGGGCCCTCGATGAACTTGAACGCCCGGCTTCCGTCCGGGCCGGTTTCCAGCACCTCAGAGCCCAGGATGTCGGCGGGCATCAGGTCGGGCGTGAACTGCACGCGCGAGCCCTGGAGACCGAGGACAGTCGACAGCGTCGAGACGAGGCGCGTCTTGCCGAGGCCCGGCAGGCCGATCAGCAGCCCATGACCGCCGCAGAGAATTGACGAAAGAACGAGGTCCACGACCCGTTCCTGGCCGATGAAGCGCTTGGTAATGCTGGCCTTCGCATCGGCGAGCTTTGCTCCCAGAGCCTCGATCTCGGCCACGAGATTCTCCGATTCGGCCATGCGCGCTCTCCTTCCATGCTTCACGCTTCAATAAAGGACACTATCTGACATAGTCCAACCACCGGATGCGACGAGGTCACAAATGTCTGTGAAACCCGACGCCGAGGGGCTCGCTCAAAGCGCGCGTGCCGCATCGAAGGGCGGTTTGCCGCCGGTCCATCTCTGGAACCCGCCGTTCTGCGGCGACCTCGACATGCGCATCGCGCGGGACGGAACCTGGTTCTACCTCGGCACGCCGATCGGCCGGAAGGAGCTCGTGCGGCTCTTCTCGACCATCTTGCGGAAGGACGGCGAGAGGTTCTTCCTCGTCACGCCGGCCGAGAAGGTCGGGATCACGGTCGAGGACGCGCCCTTCGTCGCGGTGGATTTCGAGGTCGAGGGCGAGGGCCCGCACCGGCGCATCGTCTTCGTCACGAACGTCGGCGATCGCGCGGCGGCGGGGCCCGATCATGCGATCCGGGTCACGCGCGATCCGGAGACGGGCGAGCCTTCCCCGTACGTGCTGGTGCGCGTGAACCTCGAGGCGCGGATCGACCGCAAGAGCTTCTACAGGCTCGTGGACCTTGGCGAGCACGAGGCCGGCTGGTTCGGGCTGCGGTCGGGCGGCGTGTTCTTCCCTGTCATCCCCTCGGCGGACCTCCCGGCCGACTAGGGTAGCGGACATGCAAAGGACCGACGCCGGTGTCCGGAAGGTGCGCACATCTGTCCCACCCTTGGGGTCTCCACGAACCGGCCGATCTGCTTTAAGCCTCGATGAATGGCTGTTGCACAGCGCGGGGTGCAGATGACCCTTCCGTCCGGCGACCTCATCGTCTTTGACGCCGAGTGCCTGTTCTGCTCGGGCTTCGCGCGCTTCATGGACCGCCACGACACCCGGATGCGCTTCCACTTCGTCCGGGCCCAGTCTCCGACGGGGCGCGCGCTCTACCTCGCGCACGGTCTCGATCCGGAAGACTGGTCCACCAACATCGTGATCGTGGACGGACGGTCCTACACCAGGATGGCGGCGTTCTCGGCCGCGATGCGGGCCATCGGCTGGCCCTGGCGGGCGCTGGCCGTTCTCGATGCGCTTCCCCGGCGGCCCGCGAACTGGCTCTACGACCGCATCGCGCAGAACCGCTACGTCTTCGGACGCCGCGACTGCCCGCTGCCGACGACGGCCCTGCGCGGCCGCATCCTTGACTAACCGCCTCATCGTCGTCGGCGGCTACGGTGTCTTCGGCGGTCGCCTGGCGCGCGCCCTTGCCCGGTGGCCGGACACGGAGGTGATCGTCGCCGGCCGCTCGCTGGAGAAGGCGCAAGCCTTCTGTGCGCGCCATGGCGGCACCCCCCTCGCCCTCGATCGGGACGCCCCGGATCTCGCGGCGCGGCTTGCCCGTCTGGCGCCTGCCGTCGTGGTCGATGCCGCAGGTCCCTTCCAGCTTTACGGCACAGAGGCCCCAGCCCTCGCCCGGGCGGCCATCGCCTGCGGCGCCCATTACATCGACCTTTCCGACGATGCCGCCTTCACCGCGTCCATCGCTGGGCTCGATGCGGCGGCCCGGGCACGGGGCGTTGCCGTCATCTCGGGGGCATCGAGCGTTCCCGGCATCTCTTCGGCCGCCGTCGCCGCCCTGTCCGAAGGGTTCAAGGAGATCCTGTCGATCGAGTCCGCGATCCTGCATGGGAACCGGGCACCAAGGGGGCTGTCCGTCGTCCGCGCGATCCTCGCGCAGGCCGGTCAGCCGCTCGAGATCCGTCGCGCCGGCCGCGCGGAGGTCGTGCGCGGCTGGTCGGACCCGCGCCGCGAGACCCTGCGCGCAGAGGGGGTGCCGGACCTCGGGGGCCGATGGACCTCGTTCATCGGGGCCCCCGATCTCGGGCTTTTTCCCGACCGCTTTCGGGCCCGCAGCGTCGCGTTCCGGGCCGGGCTCGAGCTTCCCGTGCTCCACCTCGGGCTGTGGCTCCTGAGTTTTCTCGTCCGCTGGCGGATCCTGCGCTCGCTCGAGCCGCTGGCGGGGCCTCTTCGCGGCATCGCCATCCTTCTCGAGCCCTTCGGCACCGACCGCGGCGGCATGGTGGTGCGGGTCCTCGGCCGCACGCCGGAGGGCGGTCATGCGCGGCGCAGCTGGACCCTGATCGCCGAAGCGGGCGACGGTCCCCAGATCCCGACCCTCGTGGCCCGCGTTCTGTGCCGCCGGGCGCTGACGGGGCGCCTCGCGCCCGGTGCGCGGGCCTGCCTCGCCGAGACGACCCTCGCCGAGATCCTCGGCGAAGCGACCGGCCTCCGGCTGCACGCGGCCACGTCCGCGAAGACCGCAGTTCCCCTGTTCCAGCAGGCCCTCGGTCCTGCCTTCGGCACCCTGCCGGAGCGGGTGCGCGCGCTTCATGCGAACCTCGACACCTGCCGCTGGGTCGGGCAGGCCGATGTCGAGACCGGAGGCACTGCCCTGGCCGCGTTGGTGAGGCGGCTCGTCGGGTTCCCCGGGGCAGGCGACGCGATCCCGGTCATGGTGGAGATGCGGCGGGACGGCGAGGCCGAGGTCTGGATCCGCGACTTCGGCGGCAGGCGGTTCCGGTCGGAGATGCGCCTTGCAGGCGCTCCCGGCAGCGGACGCATCACCGAGCGCTTCGGCCCCTTCCGCTTCGCGATCGCGCTGTCGGTTACTCCACTCGGCCTTGGCTTCCCGATCGCGCGCGGGTGGTTTCTGGGCCTGCCGCTTCCGCGCTGGCTGCTGCCGACGAGCAATACCATCGAGTTCGAAGAGGCCGGCGCCCTCCGCTTCGATGTCGGCATCAGGGCGCCGTGGCTCGGCCAGATCGTGCGCTACTGCGGAGCGCTGTCGGAGGCGGGGGCCGAGGGCCATCGCTGAGCCAGGGTCGGGGTTGACACGCGCACGCCATCGGCGGCTCATCGGGCACCCGCAGCGAGGAGCCGCCATGCGCACCGACTTCGACCAGGAACTCGAGGTGCGGCTCGTCCGCTACTGCGCCATCGACAGCCAGAGCGACGAGGATTCGCCGACCGCGCCCAGCACGGCGATCCAGCTCGACATGGCGCGGCTCCTGCGGGCCGAGCTCGAGGAGATCGGGGCCGAGGACGTCACCCTCACCGACTACGGCGCAGTGCTCGCCACGATCCCGGCCACGACCGTGGACGCCCCCGTGGTGGGCCTGCTGGCCCATGTCGACACGGCGCCGGCCTATGCGGCGAGCAGCGTAAAGCCGCGCGTGCACCGGGCCTGGAACGGGGGCGACATCAGCTATCCCGACGCGCCCGATCTCGTCCTGTCGCCGGAGCGGTCGGCCTATCTGGCGACGAAGGTCGGGCACGACATCGTGACGGCGGGGGGCGCGACTCTTCTCGGGGCCGACGACAAGGCGGGCGTCGCCATCGTGATGACGGCGGCGCGGCACCTTCTCGCGCATCCCGAGATCGCGCACGGCAAGATCCGGATCGCCTTCACCCCCGACGAGGAGATCGGGCGCGGGGTGGACACGCGCCTGCCCGCCGACCTCGGCGCGGATTTCGCCTATACGCTCGATGCCGCGCAAGTGGGCGAGGTGGAATACGAAAGCTTCTCGGCCGATGCCGCCGTGGTCAGGATCACCGGCGTGTCGATCCATCCCGGCACGGCCAAGGGCGTGCTCGTCAACGCGCTGCATCTGGCGGCGAAGATCGTCGCGATCCTGCCGCAGGTCACCATGACGCCCGAGACGACCGAGGGGCGCGAGGGGTTCATCCACCTCTACGCCATGTCCGGCACGGCGGCCGAGGCCGAACTGCGCTTCATCCTGCGGGACTTCGAACGGGATGGACTCGCGTCCAAGGGCGCGCTCCTGCAACAGGTCTGCGAGACGGTCGCGGCGACCGAACCCCGCGCGCGGATCACCTGCGAGATCAGGGCGCAGTACCGGAACATGCGCTACTGGCTCGAGACCGACATGCGCCCCGTCGAGCTTGCCCGCGCCGCCTGCGAGGCCGAGGGGATCGCGGTCATCTCGAAGCCGATCCGCGGCGGCACCGACGGCTCGCGGCTGACCGAGATGGGGGTGCCCACGCCCAACATCTTCACCGGAATGCAGGAGATTCACGGGCCGCTCGAATGGGTGAGCGTGCAGGACATGGCGGCAGCTACCAAGGTCGTGATCCGACTCGCCGAGATCGCTGCGAAGGGATGACCTGCCACGGGTCCTTCATCCAGCCGCGACGGGAGCCGGGGGACGCGTGGTGTTGTCGCCGGTCACCCAGGCCCCGAGCAGTTCGCGGGCACGGGCGAGATCGCGGGACAGTGTCTCGTTCAGCATGCTGCAGCTCGGTCCCTGCGTCCACAGAAGCCCACCTGCCGGTCGAGAACCGACGGGCCGGAACGGCGTGCCCTTCGACAGGGGTTGACCGTTGGGATCGTGCCGTGACGCCGCAGACATGGGGGCCGGGCTGGACGCCCGTGGGCCGCTTTATGCCCCCGGTTGCCCCGCATCCCACGCCTTGAGCCACCGCTTCGGCGCGGCGTCGCGCCACGCGTGTTCCAGGCGGGCGCGCATCCAGCCGGCGTCGATGCGGCCGGCGGCGACGAGGACCAAGGGATGGGCCGCATAGTGTGGGTGGAGCAGAAATGTTTCGGGGTCTGCGGCCATCAGGGCCTCGCGTTCGTCGAAGCCGCACTTGACCACGGCGGCGTCCACGTAGGGGGACCACCAGGCCCACATTCGTCCATGCGCCTTGAGGCAGGGGTTGCCCCATGGGGCATTCTCGGTCACTTCGGGGAGGCCAAGGGACAGGGCGAGGGCCCTGAGTTCCTCCCAGGTGCAGATGGGTTCCATCAGTGCGCCTCCGCCCAGTTCGCGCCCTTGCCGGCGTCCACCACCAGCGGCACGGTGAGCTTCACCGCAGGCTCCGCCGCGCCCTCCATCACCTCGCGCGCCACGGCGATGAGCGCATCGGCCGCGTCCGCCTCCACCTCGAACAGCAGTTCGTCATGGACCTGGAGGAGCATCTTCGCGGGCATCCCCGAGATGGCCGCGGGCATCCGGATCATCGCGCGGCGGATGATGTCGGCCGCCGTTCCCTGGATCGGCGCGTTGATCGCCGCGCGGCGGGCGAAGCCGGCGGTCGGGCCCTTGGCGTTGATGTCGGGCGTGTTCACCCGGCGCCCGAACATGGTCTGCACGAAGCCGTGGGACTGGGCGAACTTCACCGTCTCGTCCATGTAGGCGCGGATGCCCGGAAATCGTTCGAAATAGCGGTCGATGAAGCCCTGCGCCTCGGCCCGCGGGATGCGGAGGTTGCGGGCGAGGCCGAAGCCCGAGATGCCGTAGATCACGCCGAAGTTGATGGCCTTGGCCTGCCGCCGCACGTCGGGCGTCATCTGGTCGAGCGGCACGCCGAACATCTCGGACGCGGTGGCGGCGTGGATGTCCTGACCTTCGCGGAAGGCCTGCTTCAGCGCATCGATCTCGGCCATGTGGGCGAGGATGCGCAGCTCGATCTGGCTGTAGTCGAGACTGACGAGCACGCGGCCGGGTTCCGCCACGAAGGCCTCGCGGATGCGGCGGCCCTCCTCGGTCCGGACGGGGATGTTCTGGAGGTTCGGGTCGGTCGAGGCGAGGCGGCCGGTATTGGCGCCCGCGATGGAGTAGGAGGTGTGGACGCGCCCCGTGTCGGGGTGGATGTGGTCCTGAAGCGCGTCGGTATAGGTCGATTTGAGCTTCGCCACCGCCCGCCAATCGAGGATGCGGCGCGGCAGGTCGTGCTCCATCGCGAGGTCCTCGAGGATGTCGGCGCCGGTGGCATAGGCGCCGGTCTTGCCCTTCTGCCCGCCGGGGAGGTTCATCTTGTCGAAGAGGATCTCGCCCAGCTGCTTGGGGCTGCCCACGTTGAACGTCTCGCCGGCGAGCTCGTGGATCTCGGCCTCGAGCCGGGCCATGGTCTGGGCGAAGGCGCCCGACATGCGCGACAGCGTGGTGCGGTCGACCTTCACCCCCGCCATCTCCATGTCCATCAGCACCGGGACCAGCGGGCGCTCCAGCGTCTCGTAGACCGTGGTGACGCGGTGCTGGTGAAGCTGCGGCTTGAAGGTCTTCCAGAGCCGCAGCGTGACCTCGGCATCCTCGGCGCCGTATTTCACCGCCGCCTCGATGGGCACGCGGTCGAAGGTGACCTGCGCCTTGCCGGCGCCGATCAGGTCCTTGATCGGGATGCACTGGTGCGACAGGTAGCGCGCGGCCAGCGTGTCCATGCCGTGGCCGTGGAGGCCCGCATGCATCGCGTAGGACATGAGCATCGTGTCGTCGATGGGGGCTATGCGGATGCCGTGCCGCGCGAGGATCTTCGCGTCGTACTTCATGTTCTGGCCGATCTTGAGGACGGCGTCGTCCTCGAGAAGCGGTTTCAGAAGCGCGAGGGCCTGATCGACGGGCATCTGGCCCTCGGCCAGGTCGTTCGAGCCGAAAAGGTCGTCGGTCCCCGCCGCGCGGTGCGTGAGCGGCACATAGGCGGCCTCCCCGGGCTCGACGCAAAGGCAGATGCCCACGAGATCCGCGCGCATCTCGTCAAGGCTCGTGGTCTCGGTGTCGACGGCGATCCAGCCGCGGGCGTTGGCCTTGTCGATCCAGCGCTGCAGCCCGGCGG
>DAINOF010000122.1:0-8741 GCA_036735505.1 Paracoccaceae bacterium | reverse complement strand
CGACGTGCTGATCTCGGCGCCGCAGAAGGGCTGGTCGGCCTCGCCCTCGGCCGGGATGGTGATGCTGTCCGAGGCTGCGAAGGCACGGGCCAAGGCGCGCAAGTCCACGAGCTATGCCGTCGATCTGGGCAAGTGGCTCGCCATCATGGAAGCCTACGAGACCGGCGGGCATGCCTATCACGCCACGATGCCCACGGATGCGCTGCGGGGCCTGCGCGACACGATGCAGGAGATGGAGGCCATGGGCTTTCCCCGCCTGAAGGAGGCGCAATGGGCGCAGGGCGACCGGGTGCGGGCGCTGCTGGCGCGCAAGGGCGTGCGCTCGGTCGCTGCCGAGGGGTTCCAGGCGCCGGGGGTGGTGGTGAGCTATACCGACGACGCCGAGGTGCAGGCGGGGCGGAAGTTCGCGGGGCTCGGCATGCAGATCGCGGCGGGGGTACCGCTGCAGGTCGGCGAGGGGGCGGATTTCCGGACCTTCCGGATCGGGCTCTTCGGGCTCGACAAGCTGAAGGACGTGGATGCGAGCGTGGCGCGGCTGGAAGTGGTGCTCGATCAGGTGCTCTGAATGGTGCCGAGGCCCGCGCGCATGACGGCGCGCCGCAAGGGCGCGATGTCGTGGACGGCGCGGAGGCCCGCGAGGCGAAGCGCCTGAACCGGCGCCTCGCCCGAGCGGCAGACGCGGTTGAAGAGGTCGATGACGGCGGCGCGCGTGCGGATGTCGCGGGCGCGGGCGGCCTCGTAGGCGGCGAGCATGGCCGGGCTGCCGAGCGCGCCCGGGTCGGCGGCGGCGAGGTCGGCGAGGGCCGCCACGTCGTGGAGCGAGGTGTTCAGCCCCTGCGCGCCGATGGGCGGCAGGACATGCGCGGCCTCGGCCACGATTGCCACACGCTGCGCCGTCAGTCGGTCGGCCGATTGCGTGATCACCGGCCAGAGGCGGCGGGGACTCGCCAGCGTCAGGGGGCCGAGGACGCCGCAGGAGCGCAGCGTCGCCTCGGCCCCGAAGGCGGTCTCGTCCAGCGCGGCGAGGTCGAACGCGCGGCGGCCGTCGTTCATCCAGACCACGGCAGAGGCCGGGCCGCCCTGCACGTCCGGCAGCGGCACCAGCACGAAGGCGCCGCCGGCATTGTAGAGTTCGGTCGAGACGTTGCCGTGCGGATGGGGATGCGTGACGGTGAAGGCGAGCGCCTTCTGGCCGTAGCGGGCGGTCGTGACGCCGATCCCCGCCGCCGCGCGCACCGGGCTGTCGCGGCCGTCGGCGGCGACGACGAGACGGGCCGCGACGGTGCTGCCGTCGGTCAGCGTCACGAGCGCCTCGCGGTCGCGTGTCAGGAGCCGGGCAAAGCCGGTGCCCATGCGCAGTTCGACGTTCGCCATGCGCCCGATGGCGCCGGTCAGGACATGCCGTGTCTGCCAGTTGAGCAGGTTCCAGCCAAAGGGCCGGTCCGAGATGTCGTCGGCCCGGAAGTCGCGGGTGGCGCGGATCTCGGGCGGCCAGCCGGTCGTGTCTACGGCGCGCAGGACCTCGAGCGGCGTGGCCTGCGGGGCGAGCGCGGGCCAGAGGCCGGTGCGCTCGAAGAGGTCGCGCGCGGGCTGCAGGAAGGCGGTGGAGCGCAGGTCCGAGCCGTCGGCCCCGGCCGCATCCACGGGCGGCGCGGGGTCGGCGAGAAGGACGGTGAAGCCCGCCTGCCCGAAGGCGGCCGCCGCGGTGAGCCCGGCGATCCCGCCGCCCGAGACGAAGACGTCGACGCGCTGTCTCATGCGCGGCCTCCCAGTTGGCCGAGGAAGTCGGAGAGCACGACGGTGTGGTGGTGGATGTGCGGATGGTCCGCGCGCTCGGGCGCGACATGGACGGTGCGCATCCCCATCGCATGGGGCGCGGCGAGGTTGCGCGCGTCGTCCTCGAACATCGCGCCGCGCCGCGCGTCGAGCCCGTCGGCCGCGAAGACCGCCTCGAAGGCGGCGCGGTCTGGCTTGGGGCGGAAGCCCGCGTGTTCGACCCCGTAGACGGCGTCGAAGAGCCCCTCGAGCCCGCGCGCGGCGATCACCCGCTCGGCGTAGGGGGCCGAGCCATTGGTGTAGACGATCTTCCGGCCCGGCAGGCGCCGGATGCTGTCGGCGAGCGGGCGGTCGGGCTCGAGATGACGCAGGTCGATCTCGTGCACGTGGGTGAGGTAGGGGCCGGGGTCGACCCCGTGCTCGGCCATGAGGCCGGCAAGTGTGGTGCCGTAGGTCTGCCAGTAGTGGCGGCGCAGGCGGTCGGCCTCGGCACGATCGACCTTTAGCTCGGCCATCACCCAGTCGGTCATCCGCACCTCGATCTGGTCGAAGAGCCGCGCCGCGGGCGGGTAGAGCGTGTTGTCGAGGTCGAAGACCCAGAACGCCACGTGATCGAAAAGCCGTGCCACCATGACGCAGAACCTAGGCCGGTAGACGGGCGGCGGCAATGCGGCGAAGTGCTTGATATCGCGGATCGCGCGGCTAGGCTCTCTTCCGGGGAACGACGGAGCCGCAAGATGACCGAGGTTGCGAGGCAACCGCAGCGCGACGCCTACGCGCTGATCCTTCAGGCGATCGACACGGGCGTCTACCGTCCCGGTGACCGGCTGGTGGAAAGCGAGCTTGCGGACCGATTTGGCGTGTCGCGCACACCCATCCGCGAGGCGCTCCAGCGGCTCGAGACGCAGTCGCTCCTCGCCCGGGACGGGCGCAGTCTGATCGTCGCATCCCTGGACCACAACCAGATGGCCGAGCTCTACGTCGTGCGCTGCGAACTCGAGGGGCTGGCGGCCCGGCTCGCCGCGCGGCACGCGACCGACGAGGAGGTTCGCGTGCTCCGGCAGATGGTGGAGGACGACCGGAAGTTCCTCGACGACCCCTCTGCGCTCGCCCGGGCCAACCGGCGGTTCCACAAGCAGGTCCACCTCGCCTCGCACAACCGGTTCCTCGTGCAGCAGCTCGACCTCGTCTACCGGTCGATGGCGCTGATGGCGACCACCTCGCTCGCCGTCGAGGGGCGGGGCCCAATCGCCCTGTCCGAGCACCAGCGCCTTGTGGACGCGATCGCCGCAGGCGACGGCGAGGCCGCCTACCGGGCGCTCAAGGAGCATATTTCGGTGGCCTTCGAGACCCGGCTCCGCCACGATTCGGAACAGGCGGTGCGCGGCTAGGGTCCGCCCTCGCGGCCGTAAAGGCCATGGGCGGTCTTGTCCCAGTAGAACGGTCGGACCACGAGTTCGACCAGCGCCTTCCACGAGGCGATCGCGCCCAGCGGATGGTAGAAGTGCATCGTGGGCACCCAGGGGATCAGCCAGCGGTGCGATCGCGACGAGACGGCGAGCGCGCCGGCGGCGATGTTGACGAGCTCGGTGAACAGGAAGGCGCTGCCGAGCGCGACGAAAAGCCACCACGGCACATAGGGTGCGAGCGGGTGCGGCAGGCCGAAGGGCAAAAGCCAGAAGCTCCAGACGAAGGGCGCGAAGACGAAGGTCGACAGCGTGCCGAGAAACAGGATCTGCACCCCGGCGAAGCGCCAGGGGCCAAGGTCGCGCAGCAGGAGGCGCGGCCGCCGCATGTGCGAGATCCAGGTCAGCGCATAGCCCTTGAGCCAGCGCGAGCGCTGCCGGATCCAGGGGATCGTGCGGCAGTTCGCCTCTTCCTCGGTCACGCTCTCGATCAGCTCGCAGCGGTAGCCGTGGCGGGCGAGGCGCAGGCCGATGTCGGCATCCTCGGTCACGTTGTGCGCGTCCCAGCCGCCCAGACGCTCGAGCGCGGCGCGGCGGAAGAACAGCGTCGTGCCGCCGAGCGGGATCACGAGGCCGAGCCGCGCGATGCCCGGCAGCACGATGCGGAACCACGTCGCGTAGTCGATGGCGAAGCAGCGCGACAGCCAGTTGGTGCGGGCGTTGTAGAAGTCGAGCACGCCTTGCAGACAGGCGACCTCGGGCGGGCTGTCGCGGAAGTGCCGGACGACCCGGCGAAGCTGGTCGGGCGCCGGCGCGTCCTCGGCATCGTAGACGCCGATGATCGAGCCCCTGCAGAAGTCGAGCGCGTAGTTCATCGCGCGCGGCTTGGTGCGGATGCTGCCCGGCGGGACGACGACCGGGCGCATCGTGACGGGCAGCGCGGTTGCGGCAAGCGCGTCGCGCGTCGTGCGGTCGTCGGCCTCGACCACGAGAAGGATGTCGAGCCGGTTCTCGGGGTAGTCGAGCCGGGCGAGCCGCTCGACGAGCCGGCCCGCGATCTCGCGCTCGCGGTAGAGCGGCACGAGAAGCGACATCACCGGCAGCGCCTCGTCCGGCGGCGCGGCATGGACGGAAGAGAAGCGCAGCCCGCGGACATGCACCTGCCAGAGCTGGACCAGCGTCGCCGCGGCGCGAAGCCCCGACGTGGCGACCATCGCGACGATGGCCCAGAGGGTGAGGAGCGCCAGCGTCGCCAGCGGGGCGGCGATGGCGGCGAGGAGCGCGGCGGCGAGGAGGGCAAAGGTGGTCATGCGGAGCCTCAGGCTCATCCCGCGGACGCTTTCGCCCGCCGGCACGCGGAATTCGGCAAGCCGCGACAGCGAGGCGCGGCGGAGCGCGAGCACCGCCCGTTCGATGGCCTCCCGCGGCGCAAGCGCGAAGCGCACGGGGCCGAGCGCCGCCTCGATCTCGGCCCGCGAGTCGCGGGCAGCCGGAAGGCTCGCCGCGGCGACGACGGTGACCGCGCCCGCCGGCCGCCAGGGCACCACGCCGAGGCGCAGGCAGGCCTGCGCGCCGAGCCGGTCGACCAGCCCGGGGTCGGGCGGCGCGGCCTCGAGGTCGGCGGCGGCGACGCCTCCTTGCGTGGCTGCGGCGGCGGCGACCGCTTCGGACGAGGCCCAGCGGCGCGACACGAGGATCTCGCCCAAGCGCCGCCGGTCGCCGTCCTGCAGCGCGAGCGCGAGCCGGAGCCGGTCGGGCGCGACCGCGCCGCAGCGCAACAGGATCTCGCCGATGCGCCCCGGCGCGGCCTGCGGCCGGATCGCGCGGTGCCGCCCGTCGGCTTCGAGGCGGAGGGTCAAGGCGGCCATGGCTTTCCCGGATGCATTTTCCGGGACCACCTAAGACCGGCGTGGTTAAGCGGCGGTTAAGCCGCGCGGGGCCCGCCCATCGCGGCGACGAACCGCTCGAACAGGTAGTAGCTGTCCTGCGGCCCGGGGCTTGCCTCGGGGTGGTACTGCACGCTGAAGACAGGGCGGTCGGCCATTCGGATGCCGCAGTTCGACCCGTCGAAAAGCGACACATGGGTCTCGATCACGCCCACGGGCAGCGTCTGGGTGTCGACTGTGAAGCCGTGGTTCATCGAGGTGATCTCGACCTTGCCGGTCTCGACGTCCTTCACCGGGTGGTTCGCGCCATGATGGCCGTGGTTCATCTTGATCGTCCGCGCGCCAAGCGCCAGCGCCAGCATCTGGTGGCCAAGGCAGATCCCGAAGACCGGCATCCGGGATCGGTCGAGCACGCCCCGGATCATCGGCACGGCATAGGCGCCCGTCGCCGCCGGGTCGCCGGGCCCGTTCGACAGGAACAGCCCCTCGGGGTCGAGCGCCAGCACGTCTTCCGCGGTGGCGGAGGCCGGCAGGACCGTCACCTCGCAGCCTGCCGAGGCGAGCGAGCGCAGGATGTTGCGCTTGGCGCCGTAGTCGATGGCGACGACGCGCCGGCCCGGCCCGTCGCGTCTGACATGGCCCTCGGGCCAGGCCCAGCGCATCTCGTCCCAGCGGTAGGACTGCGCGCAGGTCACTCCCTTGGCCAGGTCGAGCCCCACGAGCCCCGGAAAGGCCCGCGCCCGGGCCACCAGTGCCTCGATGTCGAACCGGCCCTCGGGATCATGGGCCAGCGCCACGTGCGGCGCGCCCTGCTGGCGGATCGCCCGGGTCAGCCGCCGCGTGTCGACGCCGCCCATCCCGATCCGCCCGCGCCTGAGAAGCCAGTCCGTCAGCCGGCCGGTCGCGCGCCAGTTCGACGGCTCGGTCGGGTCCCACTTGACCACAAGACCCTCGGCCACCGGGTCTGCGGTCTCGTCGTCGTCGGAATTGGTGCCGACGTTGCCGACATGGGGAAAGGTGAAGGTGACGATCTGCCCGGCATAGGAGGGGTCGGTCAGGATCTCCTGGTAGCCGGTCATGGCGGTGTTGAAGCAGAGCTCGGCCACCGTCTCGCCGGTGGCGCCGAAGCCCGTGCCGTAAAGGACCGTGCCGTCCGCCAGGGCGAGGCAGGCGGTCGGCCTCCGGACGGTGGCGAGGGTGGACATGGCGCGACTCCCGGACAAATCCGGGGGACCCTAGAGGTGCCCCGAGCAGGCGTCAAGCCGCGCCACCGGTCAAAATATCTATTTATATCAGATAGTTGAGAAAGGGCGGAACAGTTGCCCCCGCTGCGCGATTTGGGTAAGGTCGACATTCTGGGCCGCAGGGGACGGCAGAGGCGAAGGTCAGGATACGATGGACATGCGCACACGGGTCGGTGGCGCCCTGAACGAGGCGCGGAAGGCCCGCGACCAGCAGCGGGTCTCGACGCTCAGCCTCATCAACGCCGCGATCAAGGACCGCGACATCGCGCTGCGCGGCGAGGGCCGCGAGGAGGGCGTGACGGATGCCGAGGTGCTGCAGATCCTCGGCAAGATGGTGCGCCAGCGCCATGAAAGCGCGCGCGCCTACGAAGAGGGCGGGCGGCTCGAGCTGGCCGAGAAGGAACGCGCCGAAGTCGTCGTGATCGAGGAATTCCTGCCGCGCCAGCTGAGCGAGACCGAAGTCGCGGCCGCGGTCGACCGCACGATCGCCGAGACCGGCGCGGCGGGCCTCCGCGACATGGGGCGTGTGATGGGCGAACTGAAGGCGCGCTACCCGGGACAGATGGATTTCGGCGCCGCCGGCGCGGTGGTGCGCGACCGCCTGGGCTGAGGCCCGGGCCGGAACACCGCCGCCGGCCGGGCGTTTCCTCCGCCAGCGATCAGGAGGAGGGCAAGATGCCGGCACAGTCGAGGGCACAGCAGAAGGCGGCGGGCGCGGCACTGTCCGCCAGGCGCGGCTAGACGACGGTCTCGGACCTGCAGGGCGCGTCGCGCAGCATGTACGAGTCGATGAGCGAGGCCGAGCTTCAGGACATGGCCTCGGCCGAGCGCGCGGATCTTCCCGAAAGGAAGAACGACTAAGGCTCAGCGGAGCCGCGCAAGCACCTCAGTCAGTTCCCCGTGCAGCGCGGCCCGCTCCTCGGGACTCAGGAAGGCGCCCAGCTCCACCTCCCGGTCGCCGCCGCGGAGCGTGAGGTACTTCTCCACCGGTCCGCCGGTCTCGTGCAGCGTGACTCGGACCCAGTGCGGATTGGCCTCCCACTCGAGCGGCGCGCGCTTCGGCTCGACATGGGCGAGCCGCATCCGGTCGCGCCAGATCGCCAGCTCCTCGTGGCGCGCCTGCTGCGCCCGGTTCGCCATGATCGCCCACCAGACGCCGGCAATGGCGGCAAGGAAAAAGACCATCAGCACCCAGGCCACCGGCGAGCCGAGCACCGCGACCAGCGGCACCGCCAGCATTCCGGCCGTGACGCCGATGAAGGTCACGAAGCCACCGGCCGTCATCGACTGGTGCGGCCAAAGCGTGAGGCGGGCCAGGGGCGCGTCGGCTCCGGGCGCGTCGGAATAGGTCCAGCGGTAGGGCATGCGGTCGTCCGTTCCCCTCCAGCATACATCGTCCCCGGCGCGGGGATGCGGCGCCCGATCGCCCTCTTGCGCCCCCGCTTCCATCTGTCCGGAAATACCCTCGGGGGGGGCCGGCCGCAGGCCGGACGGGGGGCAGACGGCCCCCCTCGGCCGCCTCCGGAAGCGAAACGGCCCCGGAGCGCGCCCCGGGGCCGTCGCCTGTCGCAGCCGGCGCCTCAGTGGGCGTGGCTCTTGTCCCAGTCCGACCGCTTCGGCAGCGTCTCGAAGGTGTGCTCGGGCGGCGGCGAGGGCAGCGTCCACTCGAGCGTGTCGGCATGCTCGTTCCAGTAGTTCGCCTCGGTCACGCGGCGCCCGTACATCAGCGTGTAGAAAACGATCCCGATGAAGAACAGGAAGGACGCGAAGGCGAGGAAGGCGCCGATCGACGAGACGTAGTTCCAGTAGGCGAAGGCCTCGGGATAGTCGATGTAGCGCCGGGGCATCCCCTGCCGGCCGAGGAAGTGCTGCGGGAAGAAGGTCAGGTTCGAGCCGATGAACATCGACCAGAAGTGCACCTTGCCCGCCCACTCGGGGTACTGCCGGCCCGACATCTTGCCGATCCAGTAGTAGATCCCGGCGAAGAGGCAGAACACCGCGCCAAGGCTCATCACGTAGTGGAAGTGCGCCACCACGTAGTAGGTGTCATGATAGTAGCGGTCGATGCCCGCCTGGCTCAGCACGATGCCGGTGACGCCCCCCACGGTGAAGAGGAACAGGAAGCCGAAGGCGAAGAGCATCGGCGTCTTGAACTCGACCGAGCCGCCCCACATCGTCGCGATCCACGAGAAGATCTTCACGCCCGTCGGCACGGCGATGACCATGGTGGCCAGCATGAAGTAGGTCTGCTGGGTCAGGCTCATGCCCACCGTGTACATGTGGTGCGCCCAGACGACGAAGCCGAGGGCGCCGATCGCGATCATCGCCCAGACCATCGGCAGGTAGCCGAAGATCGGCTTGCGCGAGAAGGTGGCGATCACATGGCTGATGATGCCGAAGCCCGGCAGGATGATGATGTAGACCTCGGG
>DAINOF010000121.1:0-8811 GCA_036735505.1 Paracoccaceae bacterium | reverse complement strand
CGATCACCCTGCAATAGGGGTCAAAATTGCACGCCGAAACACATCCTGGCTTTCCCCCATCCGATAGCTTGTCGCCTGTGGCCCATGCCGCTCAGGTCAACCGTCAGTGCTTCAGATTATCGGGGCAAGGCCGCGCGACGCCTTGATGCCGATCAATGCGCACAATATGGCGCGAAATGACAAAATGAAGATGTTGAGATGCACATTCCGTCACTTGCCTCGCCGACCTGCCAGCGTCCGGGGCGAGCTTCCGGTCCAGTGGCGAACGGCCCTGGTGAACGAGGAGTGTTGCCCGTAGCCGAGGCTTCCGGCAACCTCGCCGACCTTCTGCTTCCCCGTCGAGAGGGCAGCCAGTGCCAGGTCGCGCCGAACCTCTGCGAGCAGGACAGAGAACGAGGCGCCCTCTTCACCGAGCCGGCGCTGAAGGGTCCGGACGCTGACGCCCCCCGCGGCGGCAAGGCGCTCGACCGTCGGTGTACCGTCGGCGAGCATGGACGCCATGATCGTCTTGACCAGGGTGGTCAGCCGTCCATCCCCGTACAGCGGCGGATACTCGTTCGGGGCTGCCGAAACTCGAAGCCCTCGGGACTTTTTCGGCAAGACAAGGCCCGCCACGCGAGCCGGCAGCAAGAGTTCGAGGGTCTTGGTGGACGAGGCTTCGACGGCGTCGCCAAACCATCGGTGCAGGTGAGACAGGCCGTGCACCGGATGAGGCACCAGGGCGACGCGCTCGAATACCGGAGCCAGCTTCGGTTCGACGACGAGGTTCTGGACTGGGTGCGCGAGGCGCTGCACGCCAGCCATGCGGACGAACGCCACGAGCACGAGGAAGCGATCAAGCGGCTCCAGGCCGAGCACAGGCGGCTCGGCGAGCGGATCAGCGCCATGTATGTCGACAAGCTCGACGGCAAGATCGGGGGCGATTTCTTCGACAAGATGGCGGGCGAATGGCGAGAGGAACAGCGGCGCTTGCAGCGCGACATCGACCGCCACGAGGAGGCCGAGCAGTCCTACATGGACGAGGGCGTCCGGATTCTCGAACTTGCCCGCAATGCTCAGGCACTGTTCGAACGCCAGCCCGCTCGCGAAAAGCGCCGCCTACTCAACTTCGTACTTTCGAACTGCTCTTGGGAGGATGGCGAGGTGGTCGCCACCTTCCGCCAACCCTTTGATCTCTTGGCGGAAACGACGGCCATCGCCGCTCGTTCAAGCGCCGAAAACAACGGCGTTTCATCGAAAAACGAGATTTGGCTGGGGTGGTAGGATTCGAACCTACGGTACACGGTACCAAAAACCGCTGCCTTACCGCTTGGCTACACCCCAACGTGAGAGGCTAATTACTGCCCTGCCCATGGGCCCGCAAGACCGCGGGCCCAAAAAACTCGCGCCTCGCCGTGGACGTCACCCGATCGCGATCGCCTTCACGTCGTCGTCGATGTGCGCCTCGTACGTGGCGAGGTTGTCGGCGAACATCTCCACCGGCTTGGCCGCATGTCGGTCGTAGTCCGCGCTCAACTCCCAGGTGCCGCGGGGGTCGAGGAGGATGTCCGGGACGCCCTTCACCGACACGGGCACCTCGAAGCCGAAGTTCGGGTCCTTGCGGTACCCAGCCGCCGCCAGCGAGGCGTTCGAGGTGCAGTCGAGCGGATAGGCGCAGCGCATGTTGGGCGTCAGGCTGTCGTCGTCGAAGTCGAGCACCAGCGTGTCGGGGTCGTGGACCATGTTCTCGATCCCCGTCCCGAACATCTCGGTCGTGGCATAGATCTCGGGCTCGGCCTCGCGGTTGAGGCAGATCGTCTTGGCATGGCAGCCGCCCTCGAAGTTGAAGGTGCCGCGTTCCGACCAGCCGTGCTCGTCGTCGCCGATCAGCGCGCGCAACGGATCGGCAGACAGCGTGGTCTAGCCGCTGCCCGACAGGACGAAGAACACCGCCGTGTCGACGGGGTTGCCCGGCGCGTCGTTGGCCGAGCAATGCACCGGAATCACGCCCTCGGCGGGCAGGACGTAGTTCAACAGCGTGAAGACCGACTTCTTGTTCTCGCCCGCGTATTCCGTGCCGCCGATCAGGATGAGACGAGGATTGAAGTTGAGCGCGATCACGGTCTCGGACCGGCATCCGTGGCGCGCGGGATCGGCCCGGAAGGAGGGGCTGTTGATGATCGTGAAGTCGGGCACGAAGCCGTCAAGCTCGTCGCGGTCGGGGCGGCGGAGCAGGTGGCGGATGAAGAGGCCGTGCCAGGCGAGTTCCGTGACCACCCGCACGTCCAGCCGGTGCGCGGGGTCGGCGCCGGCGTAGAGGTCTTCCACGAACCAGTCGCGGCCCTTCATGTGCTCGAGGAGGTCGGCGTGGAGGGCGTCGAAGCCCTCGGGCGTCATCGGACGGTCGTTCTCCCGCCAGATCGCGTGTTCGACCGAGGGCGTGCGCACGACGCGCTTGTCGGCCGGCGACCGGCCGGTGAACTTGCCCATCGTCACGAGGAGCGCGCCGCCGCGGCCGAGCCGGCCGTCGCCATGCAGGCTCGACAGCTCGACCAGCGAGGGCTCGGCGACGTTGTCGTAGATCTCGCCCAGCCCGCCGATCCCCTGGTTCTCCAGTCGACACTGCGGATTGACATGTCCGGTCGCCATCGTGCTCCTGATCCGACAGCGCTGCCAGACACCAACGCGACGAAAGGTTGTTTCGTTCGCCTCGTCCGGATGGTGGCATCACTCCTCAACGTGAAGAAAACCGGCTCGACCTTGGGTTAGCGCGACCATTGTTGCCTTAAGCGCAATCATGTCATCGCCCCGCCCAAGTTTAGCCATCCCTTATGGGTTTTTCGTCACATGGGCGCCGCAGGTTGGCGGTGATTCGCAAATTCGGTTGATTCCGTGACGGGCCCGCTGGCAGATGCTGAAGCGGCAGGCGCGCGGAGCAGGACAAGGAACGCTCGGATGTCCAGGATTGCGTTGGTGGATGACGACAGGAACATCCTGACGTCGGTGAGTATGACCCTCGAGGCGGAAGGCTTCGAGGTCGAGACCTACAACGACGGCCAGGCGGCGCTCGACGCGTTCAACAAGCGTCTGCCGGACATGGCTGTCTTCGACATCAAGATGCCGCGGATGGACGGCATGGACCTGCTCCAGCGGGTGCGCCAGAAGACCTCGATGCCGGTGATCTTCCTTACCTCCAAGGACGACGAGATCGACGAGGTCCTTGGCCTGCGCATGGGGGCGGACGACTACGTCAAGAAGCCGTTCTCGCAGCGCCTGCTGGTGGAACGCATCCGCGCGCTTCTGCGCCGGCAGGAGGTGATCGCGGCCGACGGTACCGGAGAGCCCGAGGTGGCGCAGGTCATGGTGCGCGGCCAGCTCAGCATGGACCCGCTCCGCCACTCGGTCGCCTGGAAGGGCCAGGAGGTGTCGCTGACGGTGACCGAATTCCTGCTTCTCCAGGCGCTTGCCCAACGCCCGGGCTTCGTGAAAAGCCGCGACCAGCTCATGGACGTGGCCTACGACGACCAGGTCTATGTCGACGACCGGACGATCGACAGCCACATCAAGCGGCTGCGCAAGAAGATGCGCATGGTGGACCCCGAGTTCTCGGCGATCGAGACGCTCTACGGGATCGGGTACCGCTACAACGAAGAGTAGATGAACGCCGCGCCGCGCATCGACACGAAGGGGGCACGTCCGGCCAGGCAGGCCGGCGTCGTCCTTGGAGAGGATTGGGTCGGTCCCGACGCCAAGGTCGAGCGCGAACTGCGCGCCAAGCGCGAGCGGCGCGGGATCATCTCGATCAACCGCTCGCCGCTGGCGCGCAAGATCATCACCTTCAACCTGCTCGCCATCCTCGTCATGGTGGCCGGCGTCCTCTACCTCAGCCCCTCCCGCGAAAGCCTCGTCTCGCAGCGCAAGGCCGGACTGGCGGGCGAGGCCGCCCTCGTCGTCCGGATGATCGAGGCCGGCCTGCCGCCGGGGCCGGCGCTGGCCGGGTCCTCCCCTCTCGGCGCCGATGTCGTTGCCACGATCGGCGCGGGGGCTTCGGCCGAGCTGCATGTCTTCGATGCGGACGGCGTGCTGGTCGCCTCCGCGCTGGCGACGCCGCCCGCCGGGGCGTCCGACGACGCGCCCGGAAGGTCCACCCTTATCACCGATTTCCTGAACGGCGTCTGGAGCGGTCTGTCGACCGTCCTGTCGCCGGCTGTGCCGATGAGCGAAGCGGAGGAACTGGAGGCGCTTCTCAGCCCCGTTGTGACGCCGGCGCTTGCCGGGCAGGCTGTCGTGCGGCAGGGCCTGGATGTCTCGGGCGTCACGCTCTTCACCGTGGCGACCCCGATCCGGCAGGGCGACAGGATCGTGGGCGTTCTGGCGGGTGCGAGCGCCGCGCCCGAGATCGACGCGCTCGTGCGCAACGAACGCGAGCTGATCCTGCAGGTCTTCGTCATCGCGTCGCTGGTGTCGGTCGGCCTCAGCGTCGTCTTGGCCTCGACCATCGCCAACCCGCTGTCGGACCTCGCCGCCGCGGCCGAGATCGGGCGCGAGCGCAATTCCCGCAAGGTCGCCGCGAGCCGGGTCCGCATCCCCGACCTTACCGCCCGGCCGGACGAGATCGGGCGGCTGTCGGGCGCGTTGCGGGGCATGGTGACAGCGCTCTACGACCGCATCGACGCCAACGAGCAGTTCGCGGCCGACGTGGCACACGAGATCAAGAACCCGCTCGCCTCGCTCCGGTCGGCCATCGGATCGCTGCGCTTCGTCCAGAAGCCCGACCATCGCGACAAGCTTCTCGACGTGATCGAGCACGACGTCCGCCGGCTCGACCGGCTCGTCTCGGACATCTCGAACGCCTCGCGGCTCGACAGCGAGCTCGTGAAGGAGGAAGAGCAGGCCTTCAACCTCGTGAAGATGATCACCAACATCGCCGACTTCATGGGCGAGGAGGCGCGGGCGAAGGGCGTCGAGTTCATCACCGACCTGCCCGGCGACGCCATCATCCTCGACGGGCTCGAAAGCCGGCTTGCGCAGGTTTTCGTCAACCTCGTGTCGAACGCGATCTCGTTCTGCGAGGATGGCGACGCGATCCGGGTCTGGGCGCGCAAGCGCGAGAACCGTGTGCTCGTCGTGGTCGAGGATACCGGGCCCGGCATCCCCGAACAGGCGCTGACCAAGATCTTCAACCGCTTCTATTCCGAGCGGCCGCCGGGCCAGTTCGGCAACAACTCGGGCCTCGGCCTCGCCATCTCCAAGCAGATCATCGAGGCCCATGGCGGTGTGATCTGGGCAGAGAACATCCGCCCGACCGACGCCGACATCACCTCCGACCCGCTCGGGGCGCGCTTCGTCGTCGGCCTGCCGATCTGAGGCCCGCCGTGGTCGCCCAGCCGCTCCACGCGAGCGCGGTGGCCTTCGCCGGACGCGGCGTCCTGATCCTCGGGCCCTCGGGGTCCGGCAAGTCCTCGCTCGCGCTCGACCTCATGGGGCTGGGCGCGGATCTTGTCGCCGACGACGCGGTGCTTGTCGCGGCCGATGCCGACGGCCATCCCGCGATGCGGGCGCCGGACGCAATCCGCGGTCTCATCGAGGCCCGCGGGGTGGGGCTCCTGCGCGCAGAGGTGCTCGACGAGGCGAGGGTCGCGCTCGTGGTCGACCTTGGCAGGCTCGAGACCGAGCGGCTGCCGCCCGAACGGACGACCGTGCTTCTTTCGGTGGAACTGCCGCTTCTTCACAAGGTGGAGAGCCGTTGTTTTCCGGTCGCCATCCGGCAATACCTCGCCCACGGCCGGAGTGCATGATGTCGAGCGCGGACCAATCGGCGATCCCCCAGCGGCTGGTCCTCGTCACCGGCCCGGCGGGCGCTGGGCGCGGCACCGCCATCAAGGTGCTCGAGGATCTGGGCTTCGAGGCCATCGACAACCTGCCCCTCACGCTTTTGCCGCGCCTGCTCGACGGCCCGCCGCTGGCGCGCCCGCTCGCGCTCGGGATCGACCCCCGCAACCGCGACTTCGAGACCGGGGCGCTCATCGACCTCGTGAACCGGCTCGCCGGGCGGCAGGACCTCGTGGCCGAGGTCCTCTACCTCGACTGCCGCGAAGAGGTGCTCGTCCGGCGCTTTTCCGAGACGCGGCGCCGCCATCCGCTCGCCCCCGACGAAGGCCCCGAGGTCGGCGTCTCGCGCGAGACCGACATGCTGATCCCGATCCGGGCCCGGGCCGACCATCTCGTTGACACCTCCGACCTCAGCCCCCACGATCTCAAGGACGAACTCTTGCGGTGGTACAGCCCGGACGGGCAGGGGCGCCTGTCGCTCTCGGTGCAGTCCTTCTCCTACAAGCGGGGGCTTCCCATGGGCGTGGACATGGTCCTCGACGTCCGGTTCCTCACCAATCCGCACTGGGTCGAGGCGTTGCGGCCGCTCGACGGGCGCGCGCCCGCCGTCGCCGACCATGTGGCCGCCGACCCGCGCCATGCGCCGTTCGTCGACCGCATCAGCGGGCTTCTGGACCTCCTCCTCCCGGCGTTCCAGGCGGAAGGCAAGGCGCATTTCGCGCTCGCCTTCGGCTGCACCGGAGGGCGCCACAGGTCGGTGGCGCTGGCCGAAAAGATCGCCGAGACGCTTGCGGCCAAGGGGTGGCGGGTGTCTATACGACACAGGGAACTCGAGCGGCAGGCGGCGCAGGCCGCGCCGCAGGTGCATTCGGGGTAGGGTTGCAGTGATCGGCATCGTCATCGTGGCGCATGGAGGTCTTGCACGGGAGTACCTCGCCGCGGTCGAGCATGTGGTCGGCAAGCAGAACGCTGTCCGGACCATCTCGATCGCGCCCGACGACGACCGCGCCGCCAAGCAGGCCGAGATCTGCGCCGCCGCCGACAGCGTCGATCTGGGCGACGGCGTGGTGGTGGTGACGGACATGTTCGGCGGCTCGCCCTCGAACCTGTCGCTGCGCGCCTGCCGCCCCACCGACCGCCGCATCGTCTATGGCGCGAACCTGCCGCTCCTGATCAAGCTGACCAAGTCGCGGCACCTTCCCATGTCGGACGCGGTCGCCTCGGCGCTTGTCGCTGGTCGGAAATACATCGACAGCTTCGATGCGAGCGTGAAATAGTGCGGCGATGACAACGACCACCCGGCGTATCCTGAAGATCGTCAACGAAAAGGGCCTCCACGCCCGCGCCTCGGCGCGGCTCGTCGAGGTCGTCGAGGATCACGACGCGCAGGCGACCGTCTCGCGCGAGGGGCTGACGGCCTCGGGCGACAGCATCATGGGGCTTCTCATGCTCGCCGCGTCGAAGGGCACCCAGATCGAGATCGAGACCAGCGGCCCCGAGGCCGAGCGGCTGGCCGAAGCGATCGAGGCGCTGGTGGCCGACCGCTTCGGCGAGGACTTCTGATGCAGCACGTCCGGGCGGCACCGCAGCGCCCCGCGCCCTCCGTTCCGGAGCTATCGGCCCAGTCCGCGGCCGGCCCGCATGTTCCTTACGACAAGCGCAAGCTGTCCTACGGCAACACCTTCCCCAACCGCTGGAAGGCCGGCACGATCCGCGCCCTCGAATGGGCTACGGGCAAGATCACGCTCTTGCGCCTGATCCGCAGGTTCGAGAGGATGGGCGTGCCGCAGGGGCAGGCCTTCTGGACCCAGGCGCTCGACGTCATGGGCATCCGGATCGAGACGCCGCAGGACGAGATCGCCCGCATTCCTGCAACCGGGCCTCTTGTCGTGGTGGCCAACCACCCCCACGGGCTCGTCGACGGCATCGTGCTTGCCGCGCTCGTGGGCCAGCGGCGCCCGGACTACCGGATCCTGACGCGATCGCTCCTTACCGGCGTGGCCGAGATCGCGCCCTACCTCATTCCCGTTCCTTTCCCGCACGAGCCCGACGCGCTCGGGAAGAACCTCGAGATGCGGCGGATGTCGATGGAGCACCTCGCGGAGGGCGGGGCGATCGTCGTCTTCCCCTCGGGCGCCGTCGCCTCTGCCCGCACCCCCTTCGGGCCCGCCGTCGAGGCCGAATGGAACCCCTTCACGGCGAAGATGATCCAGCGGTCCGGGGCGAGCGTCGTTCCCGTGCGGTTCCGCGGCGAGAACTCGCGCCTCTACCAGTTGGCAAGCCTCACCTCGCCGACGCTTCGTCAGGGGCTTCTCCTGCACGAGGTGGTGAAGGCCCTCCACCAGCCGCAACGCCCGGTGGTCGGCGCCGCGCTGATGCCGGCCGACATCCGCAAGTGGGACGGCAATCCGCGCGGCTTCATGGCGGCGCTGCGCGACCATGTGCTCGGGCTCGAGCCGGGGCAGGCCGAGGCGCCGCTGATGGACCGTGCCGCGCCTGCCTTCCCCGCGCCCGGGCCGCGCGCAGGCGCCGAGGCTCCGGCGCCCTGAGGCGCGCGACGGGTCACATCGCTTCGATCACGCCGCACGCCAGGCGGCCGCCCGACTCCGCCTCGGCTCGATAGCTGTCTCCCGCCTCGTGGACGATCAGCGCGGCGCCGTCCTCGTCCATCACCGCCTCGAGGTCCGTCAGTCGACTGTAGTAGTCGGCCGATGCCGTTCCGTCGGCCCCGCATGCAGGATCGGCAGGTCGCCCACATGGGGACCGTCCGGGTTCAGGAAGCCGTGCTGCCGGCCTTCGGGGGCGAAGTGGTCGCCTGCCGCGTCGAGGTTGGGCGTGCCGCTGCCCGTTTCGTGAATGTGCAGGCCATGCGGCCCCGGCGGCAGGCCCGTCGCCTCGACCCGGAGGACCAGCCCCTCCGGCGCGGCCCAGAAGGCGGCGGTGCCATGATCGGTCCCGTCTGCGCCCAGAAGACGCGCGGTCGCGTCCTGCGCCATGGCC
>DAINOF010000120.1:0-8823 GCA_036735505.1 Paracoccaceae bacterium | reverse complement strand
AGCCCACGTTGTCGCGCACGTTCAGATGCGGCCAGAGCGCGTAGGACTGGAACACGACGCCGACGCCGCGCGCCTCGGGCGGCACATGGACGCCCGCGCCCGACACGCGCCGTCCATCGAGCGCGATGGAACCCGCATCGAGCGTCTCGAGCCCCGCGACAAGCCGCAGGAGCGTGCTCTTGCCGCAGCCCGAGGGGCCGACGACGGCCACGAATTCGCCCGGCGCCACGTCGAGGTCCACCCGGTCCACCACCGCCGCCCCGCCGAACGCCTTGACGCCTGCCGTCACCGTCACCGCCATGCCGCCCGCCCTCTGACCCGACTCGCGCCCCGTCTAGCGCATTTCCGGCCGAGGCGCGCTAGCCGCCGGTCCCCATGATGAAGTGCATCGGCCCGAGCGACACGGCCGGCACGTAGGTTACGACCATCAGTGCGGCGAAGACCGTCAGGACGAACCACAGAAGCTGGGGGATGATCTTCTCGACCGGCAGGTTCGCCACCGCGCAGGCGGCGAAGAGGTTCACGCCGAGCGGCGGCGTGATCATGCCGAGCGCGAGGTTGACCACGATGATCAGTCCGAAATGCACCGGATCGACCCCGTAGGCCACCGCGATGGGCGCGAGGATCGGCGCGAGGACGAGGATCGCCGCCGAGGTCTCGATGAACATCCCCACGATCAGGAGAAGCACGTTGACCGCCAGAAGGAAGGCGAAGCGCGACTCGAACATGTCCTTGAACCAGGCGGCGATCTCGTTCGGGAGGCCCGAGCGGGCGATCAGGAACGAGAACAGCGCGGCGGCCGAGATGATCAGCATGATCGCCGCGGTCGAGATGACCGTGCGCCTCAGGATGTCGGGCAGGTCGCGGACCTTCAGTTCGCGGTAGAACACCATGCCCACGAGGATCGCGGCCGCGACGGCGGCGGCGCTGGCCTCGGTGGGCGTGAAGATGCCGGAATAGATGCCGCCCAGGATCACCACGGGAACAAGAAGCGCGGGCAGCGCGCCGACGAGCGCGTCGGTGAAGCGTGGACGGTCGTCGCCGTCGTTCAGACCGATGCCCCGGACGCGGCAGAGGATCAGGACGAGCGCCATGAGCGACGCCGCCACGAGGAACCCGGGCCCGAGCCCGGCGAGGAACAGCTGGCCGATCGAGGTATCGGTCGAGACGCCGTAGAGGATCAGCGGGATCGACGGCGGGATCAGCACGCCCAGTTCGGCCGAGCTTGCCTGGATCGAGGCCGCGAGCGGCTTGGGGTAGCCATGCCGGACCATCGCCGGGATGAGGATCGCGCCGATGGCGAAGGTGGTGGCGACCGACGAGCCCGAGACCGAGGCAAAGAGCATGCAGGTCAGCACGCAGGAGGCGGCTAGCCCGCCCTGCACACCGCCGACGATGGACTTCGCGAGCTCCACCAGCCGGAACGAGATGCCGCCCGCCGACATCAGGTTGCCGGCGAGGATGAAGAGCGGGATCGCCATCAGCGGAAAGCTGTCGAGCCCGGTGAACATCCGCTGCGCCACGAGCAGCATGGGCAGCCTGCCGTTCGCCTCGATCCCGATGATCGACGACAGGCCGATCGCCACCGCGATGGGAATGCCCGCGAGGAACAGGATCGCCAGCGACAGCCCGAGCGCGAGGTTCACGGCGCCATCCTGTCGGGGCTGTCCTGCTGTGCCGCCCAGTCGCCGCGCGCGGCCCGCGCCATGCAGCCGAGAAGCGCGAGGATGGCGAAGACCGATCCCACCGGCAGCGCCGCATAGGCCCAGCCGATCGAGATGTCGAGCGCGGCGAGACGCTGCGCCGCAACCCGCTCGACCATGGCCCAGCCCTGCCAGAACAGCACGCCGAAGAACACGAGCGACAGCGCGAGCGCGGTCTGGTGGAGCCAGAGCCCGAGCCGCGGGGGAAGCGCGCGCTGCACGAGTTCGACGGCGATCATGCCGCCCTCGCGGAACGCGGGCGCCGCGCCGAGGAAGACCGACCAGATCATCGCCGCGCGGGTGATGACCTCGGACCAGGTCGAGGGGCTGCCCAGGACGAAGCGGGTCGCGACCTGGTACATCGCGAGCGTCGTCGCGATCAGCAGGAAGCCGATGGCCAATCCCATGGCGACGCGCGTCGCGAAGGCTTCGAGGCGCAGGAACAGGTCCATCGGGTGGGGGCAATCCGCCGAAGGGGGACCGGCGCGGCGGGCGCGCCGGTCCGGTCAGGGTCGGGTCACTCGACCGCCTTGATGCGCTCGATCATCCCGGTGCCGTGCGCGTCGGTGTAGACCGAATAGGACGAGGCTTCGGCCAAGGCCGCGAAGGGCGCCTTGTCGATCTCGGTGATCACCTCCATGCCGTTCTCGCGCAGGAGCGCCACGCCCACCTCCTCGAGCCGGTTGACCTCGGCGCGGTTCGCCGCGACCCCGGCCCGGGCGGCCTCGTAGAACCAGCCCTTCTGCTCGTCGGTCAGCCCGTCGAAGAGCACCGGCGAGGCGATGAAGATCGCGGGCGAATAGACGTGGCCGGTGAGCGAGACGTATTTCTGCACTTCCCAGAACTTCGAGGCCGCGATCACGGTGACAGGGTTCTCCTGCCCGTCGACGACGCCTTGCTGGAGCGCGCCGAAGAGCTCGGGGAAGGCCATCGGCGTGGGCGCAGCGCCCATGCCGTCGAAGGCCGCCATGTGGACCGCGTTCTCCATCGTCCGGAGCTTGAGCCCGTCAAGGTCCTCGGGCGTGCGCACAGGCCGCTGCGAGTTCGTCACGTGGCGGAAGCCGTTCTCGGCCCAGGCGAGGGCGACGAGGTCGTTCTCGTCGATCTTGGCCAGAAGCTCCTGCCCGATCTCGCCGTCGAGCACGGTGCGGGCGTGGTCGTAGTCGCGGAACAGGAACGGCAGGTCGAGGGCGAGCACTTCGGGCACGAAGTTGCCGAGCGGCCCGGTCGAGGTGATCACCATGTCGATCGAGCCGATCTGCAGGCCCTCGATCGTGTCGCGCTCGCCGCCGAGCTGGCCGGCCGGGGCCTGTTCGACGGTGAAGGCGCCGCCCGACAGTTCGGCGAGCCTGGCGCCGAAGGCGTCGACGCCGATACCGTAGTGCGACGTGGGCGAGGTCGAATGCGCGACGACGATGCGCTGCTGCGCCTCGGCCGCCCCCGCGATCGCCCCAGCGACGGCAAGCGCCGCGGCCGTTCCGATGATGTAGTGTCGCATGTGGTCTCCTCCCTGGTGGTCTCGTGCGGCCCTTGGGGCCTGTTCTGTCGCTGTGTCCGCACGATGCCGAATGTTCCGCCGGAGGTACCGCCCCGGCGACCCGTCGCATCCTGCGCTGTTCTTCCCTCCACCCGCCGACCCGCGGCTTCCTCGACCGCGGCGCGGGGCGCGCCGTCGGCGCCGGGGAAGATAATCACCCCCGGGGACGATGCGTCAATTGCAAACGCCGCGGAGAGGCGGGTCAGTCCGCAACGAAGCGGCCGCGGATGCGGAGCGAGCCCGCGTCGTCGATGGCGACGACACCGCCCACCTCGTCGGCGCCGGGGCCGAAGAAGCTTCCCGCCGAACCCGTGTCGCGCAGGCTGCCCTCGACAGCGAACGGCGTTCCGAAGACCGCGGGCGTGCCGCCGGTGAAACGCTTTTCGGTGATCTCTGCCCCGCTCAGCCGCACCTCGCCGCCGGCCGGCACCTGCGTGACCGCAAGTCCGCTTCCCGACACCCCCTGCGCCTGGCCCCCGAGCTTCACGAGCCGCACGGTGACCGCGTTGCCGGCGAAATCGGCATCGATGATCGCCTCTCCGGTCAGCGTGTAGATCCCCGTCGCGTCGGTCGCGAGCACCTCGGCGCGACCGAGGTACGAGGCCGAACCACCCGGCATCGCGTCGATCGCGGTCTGGAAGCCGACGACACCCGCTTCCCCACCCGACCTGCCACCGAAGTCATAGAGCCGGACGAAGTCGAGGCCGCCCGGGTTGGACAGGGCGATGACGTCGTTCCCGAACGCGATCTGCGATCCGTCCGACGCCAGCTTGCCCGTGTTGCCGGACCGGACGACGTCGAGGGTCTCGAAATCGATCAGCAACGTGCCCTCTTGCAACGTTCCTGTCGGACCAAGGACGTGAACGAGCGCACCGTGCTCGACGACCTGCGTGCTGAAGGGCGCGAAGGTCGTGCCGTTCGTAAAGGCCAGATTGCCCCCTTGCTGAAGCCCCGACGTCACAATCACGAGCCCGGTACCGTCCGGGGCGGTGACGTTGACTGCTGCCCGCGTGCTGATGAAATCAACAGTGACCGGAAAGCCGAAGATGGCGAAATCGACGGCAATGCCAGTCCCTATCACGGTCAGGTCCACGCGCAGCCGGATGCTGGTCAAAAGGCCGAGCGCGGGGCCGAACTTCTCGAGGCTGCGCAGATTGTCGGTGATCTGGTTGAAGGGAATTGCCCCGAGCGACAGATCGACCGCCTGCACCGGCGTGGCCTGCGTCTGCGACGACAGGGCATATCCCATGGTGGCCGGAACGTCCCCGGTCGGTCCTTCAATCCCGGTCATGAATGCGCTTTCAAAATACACCTCTCCAATCATGTCCACGGTTCTGTGATAGTTTCGATTAGCCCGGCGCCGCGGCGGTCAGCGGGCGGGTGCGGCCGGAAAGCGCACCCGCACGACGAGCCCCGTGGGGTGATTGGCCGAAAAGGCGATCTCTCCGCCGTTCCGGGCCGCGAGGTCCCGCGCGATGGCAAGCCCGAGCCCCGCCCCCGCGCCGTCCACGGTGCGCGCGCGCTCGCCCCGCTCGACGGGCCGCTGCAGCCGATCGAGGTCGCGCGGGTCGATCCCGGGCCCCTCGTCGGCCACCTCGAGCTCGACCTGGGCCCCCGCCGCGCGGGCCGACAGCGTGGCCGCCACGGCATGGCGGAGCGCGTGGGCGAGCGCGAGGCAGCTTTCGAGCACCGCCGCCATCCGGTCGATGTCGGGCCTGAGGCTGTCCACCCCCGCCGCGCCTCGAGCAGGTCCCCGATGCGCAGCTGCATCCTGTTGAACGCGCCGATCAGCTCGCCGATCTCGGGGGCGCCGCGCTCGTCGAGGGGCTGCACCTGGCCGTCGGTAAACCTCTCGGCGGCGCGGGCGAGCGCGCGGAGCGGCGCCGTCTCGCGCCTGAGGACAACGAGCACGACAAGCGCCGCCGCGACGCCGAGGACACCCGACCAGAGGCCGACGGGGACGGAATAGACCCGCGTCACGAGGTCGTCGCGCGTCTCGACGATCAGCGTCCGGCCGTCCGCCAGCCCGATCGCCATGCGCAGCGGATAGTCGCTGAAGAGACTGCGGTCGCGCGCTCTCAGACCCGCGTCCAACGTGCCCTCGGGCACGGCGATGTAGGCGGCGTAGGGACGCGGGCCGAGCGCCGCCGCATAGCGGGCGAGGGCACGCTCGACCCGGGGCAGCCGCGTCTCGGGGATCGCCGCGTCGCCGACGGCGAGATCGCTGATCGTGACGAGAAGGTCGGGGCCGTTCAGCGCCGCAAGGAGCGCGCCCTCGTCCCCGCCGGCCTCGACGAGTTCCACCATCGCCACGACGCGCTCGGGCAGCGGGAAGCGGAAGCCGGGCTCGGCCCCCGGGCCCCGGTTCGAGACATAGAGCCAGACGAGGAGGAGCTGCATCAGGAGAAGGAGGATCGCCACCACCGCGGCGAGCCGCGCGAAGAGACCCCAGCGCACCCTCACAGCTCGCGCACCTCGGCCGCGAAGAGGTAGCCGCCGTTGCGGACCGTGCGGATCATCTCGGGGCGGCGCGGGTCGTCGCCGAGCTTGGCGCGGAGCCGGCTGATCTGGACGTCCACCGTCCGGTCGAAGACGTCGGTGCTGCGGCTCTGGCTCTCCTCCATCAGCCGGTCGCGGGTCAGGACCCGGTGCGGGTTCAGGACGAAGGCGCGCAGAAGCGCGAATTCGCCCGAGGTGAGGCCGATCTCGGCGCCCTCGCGGGTGACCGCATGGGCGTCGAGGTCGACCACGAAGCCCGCGAACACGCGCCGCCGGTTGCGCGAGGGTTCGGGCGGCCCGGCGCGGCGCAGGATCGCGCGGGTTGAAGGGCTTGGGCAGATAGTCGTCGGCGCCGAGTTCGAGCCCGACGATGCGGTCGATCTCGTCCGAGCGGGCGGTCAGCATCAGGATCGGCGTGCGCGACGCGGCGCGGAGGCGGCGGCAGATCGAGAAGCCGTCCTCTCCCGGCAGCATGACGTCGAGCACGATGAGGTCGGGCGCCACGCGCAGGAGTGCCGCGTCGAGCCCTGCGGCATCGGGCACGAGGTCGGCCGCGAAGCCCTCTCGCGCCAGCATGTCGTGCGTGAGCGGGCCGATCTCGGGGTCGTCCTCGACGACGAGGATGCGGGCGATGCTCGTGGGCACAAGGGCTGCGCGAGGGCGCGCCCGCGCGCCAAGCGTCCTCGCGGGCCGTTCACAAAACGTCGCAAATCGTCGCCCCGGCGAAACACCCCCGCAAAGCCCGGACGGCAGGGTGCCGGCATCATGAAGGACCCGATCGAAAGGAGTACGAGATGAAGAGCCTGACATTGCTGACCGCCGCGGCCGTCCTGAGCGCCGCCATCGCCGGACCCGCGGCGGCCGATTTCCGCAGCGAGCGCAGCGTGAGCGGCCCGCGCGGCAACGACGCGACGGTCGAACGGCAGACGACGCGCACCGAGACCGGCCGCGAGACCACCGTCACCGGCACCACTTCGGAAGGCCGGGGCTGGAGCCGCGAGGCGGTGGTATCGCGCGACCCAGAGACCGGAACGCGGACCCGCGAAGGCTCGGGCGCGACCTCGGGCGGCGCGACCTGGTCCTCCTCGGGCGGGCGGACCTGCGCGGAGGGCGCCTGCGAAAGCGGCGGCAGCGTCACCGGACCGCGGGGCGGGACCTCGACCTGGTCGGGTAACGCCGCGCGGACCGGGGACGGCGCCCAGGGGAGCCGGTCGTGGACGGGCGCGCGCGGCGGCAGCGGGTCCTCGACCTGGACCTGGCGGCGCGTCGGCGGCGGGAACTAAGCCAAGGCGGCGGACCCGGGGCGTGCGTCCCGGGTCCGCCCGTCGCCGTCAGACGGCGTGCCGGCGGCGCAGCGCGCCGAGGCCCGCGACCGCGAAGCCGAGGAGCCAGGCCGAGGCCGGCAGCGGGATCACCGCCGGGGCCAGGACTTCAAAGCTGAGGCCCGCGGCGGTGCCGTCCTGAAAGCCCTTCCAGTAGCTGTGGTCCGAGGCGAAGGTGCCGTCGGGGTTCAGCGAGAAGACACCCTCGTCACCCTTCTCGACCAGGTTCAGGTAGTCCCACTTGGCGGCGTCGCCCTTGAGGTAGAAGTCGAGCCAGGCGGTCACGAAGTGCTGGCCCACGTTGTTCATGAAGACCGAGTCCCAGACCGGGTCGGAGTAGTGGCCGGTGACGCCGGCGGCCGCGGCCTCCTTCGGCGCGGGGATCGGGGCGACCGTGTTGTGGCCGCCATCCTTGAAGGTCAGGAGCGCGCGGTCGACGCTCGAGGTCTCTTCCCAGATCTTGCGGATGCCGGCCTCGTACTGCGATACCCCGTCCTTCGAGCCGCCGATGAACATCATCGGGATGTCGATGCCGGCAAGGCCCTCTTCGTCCCAGAAGCCCCACTGCCGGCCCCAGGGGCCGATGGCGATGGCGGTCTTCACGCGCGGGTCGGGCAGCGCCTCGTGCGTCGGGCTTCCGGCCTGATGGATGCCGAGCGTGCCGTGGGGGGCGCCCCAGGGGATCTGGACCGAGGATCCGGTCACGCCGCCGCCGGCCGCGATGATCGCGCCGTAGCCGCCCATCGAATAGCCGAGGATCGCCGAGTTGTCGGCGTTGACGAGACCGTGGAGGGGCGAGGTCGCGTCCTGGCTCGCTTTCGCCATCTGGTCGAGCACGAAGAGCTGGTCGAGCGGCCGGTTGACGAGGGTCGAGCCGAAGGCCTTCTGGTTCTCGTAGGTGGACTCGGTGTGGTCGATCGAGGCCACGACATAGCCCTTCGAGGCGATGTTCTCGGCCAGATGCGACATCAGGAACCGGTTGCCGGGATAACCGTGGCTGAGGATGAGAAGCGGGAAGGGCTCGGCGCCGGCGGCCTTCTCGGCGTCGCGGAAGGCGCTTCCGGTCAGCGTGACCTCGGTCTTGCCGTCGCGCAGGAAGGTGTTGAACGAGGTCTCGCCCGTGGCGCCCTCGGCCGCCGGGTACCAGACCTCGACCGAAAGCGGCCGATCGTAGAGCGGCAGCACGTCCGGCTTCGGCCCGGCGGGGTCGATGGCCAGGATGTCGACCTGGTCCTTGTTGACGAACTCGAAGGTGCGAACGCCCACGGGGAGCGGGCCGTAGGCGGCAAGTTCCGGCGCGTCGGGCGACTGTCCGTCGATCCTGTTCTGGGCCACGAGCGGCTGGGCGGCCGCGGCGGCGATGATGGCGGTGGTCAGGGCAAGGTGCCTCATGGGGTCGTCCTCTTCGGTGTCTCGCCGGCGGCGAGTGCCAGGTGCGATGGGCGCGAGGGCGGAAGGTGCAGCGCCGGGGTTCGGTCCGGCAACGCCGCGCCCGCCGACGCGCCGCGGACCATGGGGGGCACATGTTACGGCATCAAGACAGAAGCCCGCGGGACGGCGCATGCCCTTGCGTCAGGCGCCCCGGTCCGGGCGCGTGGACCCGGGTCTATTCGGCCGAAAGCGCCGCGGCCGGGGCGTGCCCCAGGTCGCGCACGGCGCAGGCCATCATCAGCGGCCCCACGCCCTTGGCGTCGTCGCTCACCCGCGCCTCGGTCAGGTAGTAGCCGGGCGAGCCGTCGCGATAGCGCGACTGGTAGGGCCC
>DAINOF010000119.1:0-8824 GCA_036735505.1 Paracoccaceae bacterium | reverse complement strand
GGCTGGATGTTCCCCGGCCTCTCCTTCGGCATCCGCGAAGAGCGGGTGGCCGGGATGGTGCAGGAGGTCCGCGGCGCGGGCGCGCAGGTCGTCGTCCTTCTCAGCCACAACGGCTTCGACGTGGACCGCAAGCTCGCCTCGCGCGTGCCGGGCATCGACGTGATCCTGACGGGCCACACGCATGACGCGCTGCCCGAGCCGGTGCTCGTGGGCCGGACCCACCTGATCGCCAGCGGCTCGCACGGCAAGTTCGTCTCGCGCCTCGACCTCGACGTCCAGGGCGGCGAGGTGCGGGAGGTCCGCCACAAGCTGATCCCGATCTTCTCGGACGTGATCGCGCCCGACCCCGACATGGCCGCGCTGATCGATGCCGAACGCGCGCCCTTCAAGGCCGAGCTCGAAGAGGTGATCGGCCAGACCGAGTCTCTCCTCTTCCGCCGCGGCAACTTCAACGGCACCTGGGACGACCTGATCTGCGACGCGCTTCTCTCGGAACGCGAAGCCGACATCGCGCTGTCGCCCGGCTTCCGCTGGGGCGCCTCTCTGATCCCGGGTGCGGACATCACGCGCGAGGACATCTTCAACGCCACCGCCATGTCCTACCCCAACGCCTACCGCTCCGAGATGACGGGCGAGACGCTCCACCTCATCATGGAGGACGTGGCCGACAACCTCTTCAACCCCGATCCCTACTACCAGCAGGGCGGCGACATGGTGCGGGTCGGCGGCATGGGCTACCGGATCGACATCGGCAAGCCCATCGGGGAGCGCATCACCGAGATGACGCTTCTGAAGACCGGCGAGCTCATCGACCCGGCCCGGACCTACGTCGTGGCCGGCTGGGCGAGCGTCAACGAGGGCACCGAGGGTCCGCCGATTTGGGACGTGGTGGAAAGCCATGTCCGCAAGGTCGGGACCGTCCGGACCGAACCCAACACCAGCGTGAATGTCGTGGGCGCCTGAGCGCGCCCTTGTCGAGAGGAGACGAGGACAGATGTCTGACGAGCCGACAAAGCCCGGCCCCTCCCGCCGGGCCTTCCTGAGGGGATCGGCGCTCGCCGCCGGGGCGCTCGCCGCGGGCCGGGCCTCCGCCGCCGGGCCCGATCCCCGCATCACCGAAACGCAGCCCTGGGCGCAGGTCTTCGGCGATGGGGTGGACGCGGTGCCCTACGGGATGCCGATCCGCTTCGAGGAGCATGTCGTGCGCCGCAACGTCGAGTGGCTGACCGCCGACGTCACCTCTTCGATCAACTTCACGCCGATCCATGCGCTCGAGGGCACGATCACCCCGCAGGGCTGCGCCTTCGAGCGGCACCATTCCGGCGCGATCGAGATCGCGAAGCCCGACTACCGGCTGATGGTCAACGGCCTTGTCGACCGGCCGCTCGTCTTCACCTATGCCGATCTCGAACGCTTTCCGCGCACGGTCCAGACGAACTTCTGCGAATGCGCGGCGAACTCCGGCATGGAATGGGGCGGCGCGCAGCTTCAGGGCGCGCAGTTCACCCACGGCATGATCCACAACATGGAGTACATCGGCGTCTCGCTCCGCACGCTCCTGAACGAGGCGGGCGTCAAGCCCGAAGGGACATGGGTCTATTTCGAAGGGGCGGATGCCTCGTCGAACGGCCGCACGATCCCGATGGAGAAGGCGCTCGACGACTGCCTCGTCGCCTTCTACGCCAATGGCGAGGCGCTGCGGAAGGAGCACGGCTATCCCGTGCGGCTCGTCGTGCCGGGCTGGGAGGGCAACCTCTGGGTCAAGTGGCTGCGGCGGATCGAGGTCACCGACGGCCCGGTCGAGGCGCGCGAGGAGACCTCGAAATATACCGACCTCATGCCGGACGGCCGGGCGCGGAAATGGACGTGGGAGATGGACGCGAAATCCGTCATCACCTCGCCCAGCCCGCAGGCGCCCTGGCGGCAGGGGCCGGGGCCGATGGTCATCACCGGGCTCGCCTGGACCGGACGGGGGAAGATCGCCCGCGTCGACGTCTCGCTCGACGGGGGCCGGAACTGGCAGGAGGCGCGGCTTGCGGGCGATCCGCAATCCATGGCGCTGACGCGGTTCTGGCTCGATCATGTCTGGGACGGGTCCGAGATGCTGCTCCAGTCCCGCGCGATCGACGAGACGGGCTATGTCCAGCCGACCAAGGACGCGCTGCGCGCGATCCGCGGGATGAACTCGGTCTATCACAACAACGGAATCCAGACCTGGTGGGTCAAGCCCGACGGGGAGGCAGAGAATGTCGAAGTCTCGTGAACTGATCCTCGGCGCGGCCCTCGCGGCCCTCGCAGGCCCCGCTGCGGCTGAGCCTCTCGGGATCGGGCGCGCGGCCCTGCCCGAAGAGATCGCGGCCTGGGACGTCAAGATCATGCCCGACGGGCGCGGGCTGCCTCCGGGCGGGATGAGCGTGGAGGACGGCGAGCAGTCCTTCATCGACAACTGCGCCGCCTGCCACGGCGATTTCGCGGAAGGCCTCGACAACTGGCCCGCGCTGTCGGGAGGGCGCGGCACGCTGACCAACGAGCGCCCCGTGAAGACGGTGGGCTCCTACTGGCCCTATCTTTCGACCGTGTGGGACTATGTCCACCGCTCGATGCCCTATGGCAACGCGCAGTCGCTCACGCCGGACGAGGTCTACGGGATCACGGCCTACATCCTCTATTCCGAGGGGTTGGTGGACTACGAGTTCGTGCTGACGAACGAGAACTTCACCGAAGTCCGGCTCCCGAACGAGGACGGCTTCTATTCGGACGACCGGGTCGAGACGGAATTCCCCGTCTTCACCGCCGCGCCCTGCATGACCGACTGCAAGGCCGAGGTGACGGTCACGCGCCGGGCGTCGGATCTGAACGTCACGCCCACGGACGACGAGGGCCGGCCGCTCGGCACGATCCCGAGCGTGGTCATGGCCTCGGCCGCCCCGGCCGAAGCGGGGGAGGCCGCGCCCGCCGTGGCCGAGGCCACGCCGGAACCCGTCGCCGGTCCGGCCCCCGAACTCGTGGCGCAGGGCGAACGTGCCTTTCGCGCCTGCCAGAGCTGCCACGAGGTGGGCGACGGCGCGAGGAACAAGACCGGCCCGCATCTCAATGCCCTCTTCGGCCGGACGGCGGGCACGATCGACGGCTTCCGCTACTCCCGGCAGTTCGTCACGGCCGGCGAGGAGGGGCTTGTCTGGACGCCCGAGACGTTGCACGACTTCCTCATGAAGCCGCGCGACTACATCAAGGGCACCCGGATGTCCTTTGCCGGATACCGTGACGAAGGCGACATCGCCGCCGTGACGGCCTATCTGCAGACCTACTCCGAGTGACATGGCGCTCCGTCCCTGGGTCCTTCGCGTTGCGTTCGCGCTCTCGGCCGCTGCAGGCTCTGCCGCGGCCGAGGAGCTTGGCGATGCCGAGCGTGGCGCGGCGATCTACGCCGAGTGCGCCACATGCCATCAGGTGGGGCAGGGGGCCGTCCACCGCGTCGGGCCCCACCTCAACGGAGTCTTCGGGCGCAAGCTCGCCGGGCTCGACGACTACCCGCGCTACTCGCCGGGCCTGAAGCGGGCCGGCGCCGACGGGGTCGTCTGGACGTTCGAGACGCTTGACGCCTACATCGAAAACCCCCGCGCGCTCGTCACCGGCACGCGGATGAGCTTTGGCGGCATCGACGCGCCGCAGGACCGCGCGGACGTGATTGCCTACCTGCGGCTCTTCTCGGACAGCCCCGCCAACATCCCCGAAGCCGCGCCGACCGCGCGGGCGACGGACCCCGATCTGGTCGTCGCGCCCGAGATCCTCGCGATTCGCGGCGATCCGGCCTATGGTCAGTACCTGTCGGGCGAATGCGTGACCTGCCATCAGGCGGACGGCGGGGCGGACGGAATTCCGTCCATCGTTGGCTGGCCGGTCGAGGATTTCGTCGTCGCCATGCACGCCTACAAGAAGACTGTCCGGATCAACCCGGCGATGAACATGATGGCGTCCCGATTGTCCGACGACGAGATCGCGGCGCTTGCGGCCTATTTCAACGCCCTGCAATAAGGGGCGACATCCAGGGAGGATGACATGAACCTGAAGAGACGGACTTTCCTTGCCTCGAGCGCGGCCGCGGGCCTGGCGCTTGCGGCGCCTGCCGTGCTGGGGCAGGGCCGCCCCCGCGTCATCGTGATCGGCGGCGGCTGCGGCGGGGCCACGGCCGCGCGGTATCTTGCCCGCGACTCCGAAGGCGCGATCGACGTCACGCTGATCGAGCCGCAGCGGGTCTACAACACCTGCTTCTTCGGCAACCTCTACATCGGCGGGTTCTGGGCGATCGAGGACACCGCCTTCACCTACACCGGGCTCGCCCGGGGCGGCGTGAACGTGATCCACGAATTCGCCACGGGCGTCGACCGCGACGCGAAGACGGTGACGGTGGGCTCGGGCGAGACGCTGGCCTACGACCGTCTGGTGGTCAGCCCCGGCATCGACTTCCGCGCGGACTCGGTCCCCGGCTGGAGCCTTGCCGCGCAGGACGCCATGCCCCACGCCTACAAGGGCGGCACGCAGGTGGCGCTTCTCAAGGCGCAGATCGAGGCGATGCCGCAGGGCGGCACCTTCGCCATGGTCGCCCCGCCAAACCCGTTCCGCTGCCCCCCCGGCCCCTACGAGCGCATCTCGATGGTGGCCTGGACCCTCAAGCAGTCGAACCCGACTGCCAAGATCCTGCTTGTCGACCCGAAGGAGAGCTTCTCGAAGCAGGCGCTCTTCGAAGAGGGCTGGAACGCCCACTACCCGGGCATGGTCACCCGCATCGGCCCGGATTTCGGCGGCGAGAACGTCGAGGTGCGGCCCGACACGATGGAGGTCGTGATCGACGGCGAGGTGAACAAGGTCGACGTCTGCAACGTCATCCCGGGCCAGCGCGCGGGCAACATCGCCGCGATGGCGGGGCTGACGAACGAAGCGGGCTGGGCGCCGGTCAAGCCGGCCGACATGCGCTCGACCATGGACGAGAACGTCTGGGTCCTTGGCGACGCGACCCAGCAGGGCGACATGCCGAAATCGGGCTTCTCGGCCAACAGCCAGGCCAAGGTCGCGGTCATGGCGATCCGGGGCGAGCTCACCGGCTCCCAGGTCTTCCCCGCGCGCTACGCCAACACCTGCTGGTCGCTCATCGCGGCCGAGGACGGCGTGAAGGTCGGCGCCTCCTACGAGCCGACCGAAGAGAAGATCGCGAGCGTGGAAAGCTTCATCAGCCAGACCGGCGAGGATGCGGCGCTGCGCAAGCAGACCTTCGAGGAAAGCCTCGGCTGGTATGCCGGGATCACCTCGGACATGTTCGGCTGATCGCCGCACAAGGTGCGGGGAACTTGCGCGACATCAAGGCGCCGCACCCCGCACCCGCTACCCTCTCGCCAGCACTGTCTCGGGAGGACCACATGAAGAAGATTACCGCCCTCGCCGCCGCGGCGATTGTCGCGGCAGGCGGGGCCATCGCGGAGGACGCCGTCGTCCATGCCTTCGACGGCAGCTTCGAAGACGCCACCTTCGCTGTCGAGAGCGCGATCGTGGGCCAGGGGCTCGTCATCGACCACGTGAGTCATGTGGGCGACATGCTGAACCGAACCGGCGCCGACGTCGGCAGCGAGACCCGCATCTTCGACCGCGCGGACGTCTTCACCTTCTGCTCGGCCGTCGTGTCGCGCCGGGTGATGGAGGCCGATCCCCTGAACATCGTCCACTGCCCCTATGGCATCTTCGTGGCCGAGCGGGACGGCGCGGTGACGATCGGCCATCGCAGCTATCCCGACGGCCCGATGCAGGAGGTCGGCGCGCTGCTCGACGGCCTCGTGCGCGAGGCGGTCGGCGACTGAGACATGCTTGAGGTCCTGACGGAACGCTGGGGCGACGCCGCGGTGCTGTTCGCGGGCGGCCTGACCGTGGGGCTCCTGTTCGGGGCCTCGGCCCAGCACTCGCGCTTCTGCCTGCGCTCGGCCACCATCGAGTTCTCGCGCCTTGCCCTCGGCCCGAAGCTCGCCGTCTGGCTTCTGGCCTTTTCGGCCGCCGTCGTCGCTTGCCAGGGGGCGGTATTGGCCGGGCTGCTCGACGTGAGCGGCGCCCGCCAGATCGCCGCCACGGGCAGCCTTTCGGGCGCGCTGATCGGCGGGCTGATGTTCGGCGCGGGCATGATCCTCGCCCGCGGCTGCGCGAGCCGCCTGCTCGTCCTGTCGGCCACGGGCAACCTGCGGGCGCTCGTCACGGGCCTTGTCCTCACCATCGTGGCACAGGCGTCCCTTCGCGGGGCGCTGGCCCCCGCGCGCGAGGCGCTGGCGGGGCTCTGGACGGTGCCGGGCGGCGCGGCGCGCGACCTTCTCGTCCTCACGGGGCTCGGTCCCGAAGGCGGGCTCGCGCTTGGCGCGGGGCTTCTGGTCTTTGCCTGTGTCCTCGCCCTGAGGGGCCGGGTGGGGGCGTCGCGCAGCGCGGCGGCGGCGGGCGTGGGGGTGGCCGTCGCGCTCGGCTGGGTCTTCACCTTTGCCATGACGCAGGTCTCCTTCGAGCCGCTCGAGGCGGGATCGGTCAGCTTCACCGGCCCCTCGGCCGACACGCTGATGGGGTTCGTGAACGAACGGCACCTGCCGCTCGGCTTCGACGTGGGCCTCGTGCCCGGCGTCTTCGCGGGATCGGCGCTGATGGCGCTTTTCGCGCGCGAGTTCCGTCTGGAAGGGTTCGAGGGCGGACCGTCGATGCTGCGCTACCTCGGCGGCGCATGCCTCATGGGCTTCGGCGCCATGCTTGCGGGCGGCTGCGCGGTGGGCGCCGGCGTCACCGGCGGCGCGATCTTCGCGCTGACGGCCTGGATCGCGCTGTTTGCGATGTGGGTCGGCGCGACGGTTGCCTTGCGGATCGAGACGGCGTTCGAGGCGCGAAGGCCCGCCGCCGCCCCCGCCTGACGACGGGGCCGAGGCGCGCGGCGCGCCCCGGCCCGCGCCGGTCGCTTACTGCTGCTCGTACTCGGGCATGGCCTCGAGGTCTTCCGCGGTGAGGGTCGAGAAGACCTCGACCTCGTCGGAGTCGCCCAAGCGCTGGATCGACAGCTGGTCCATCGGGACGGCCACCTGCCGCTCGCCGATCCCGAGGAAGCCGCCCACGTCCACGAGCGCGGCCTCGAGGTCACCGTTGTTCGGGTCGATCACGAGTTCGCTGATCTCGCCGATCCGCTCGTCGCCCTCGCCCAGGATCGCGACGCCCGTCAGGTCCTCGGCCGTAAGCATGGTGACATCGACGCTCTCGTAGCCCGGCCGCACCGTCATTCCCATCCCGCCGCCTTCGGCCTGCGCCGTCGCTTCGGCACCTTCCTGCACGACGACCTCCGGATCGCCCTGCTGCACGTCGACCTGGGCCTGGTCGGCCTCCTCGATGTTGACCTCGGGCTCGGCCTGGCTGACGTCGACGTTTGCCTCGCCCTGCTGTTCGACCTGAACATCGGGCTCGCCCTGGTCGATGCGCAGCTCGGCCTGTTCGGCCGCGTCGACATTCACGTCGGCCTCGGCCTCCGAGACGCGCACCTGCGGCTCGGCATCCTCGATGACCACGCGCGGCTCGGGCCGCTGGAAGCGGACGATCGGTTCGGGCTGCTGGACCTGCACATCCGGGCTGCCCTGCGAGACCTCCACGTCCGGCGGCGGCATCTGGATCGTCACAATGGGTTCCGGGATCGTCACCGTCACCGTCGGCTGCGCCTGCTCGACCGTGATGATGGGCGCCCGCTGCTGCACGTCGACCTGCGGCGGCGACTGCGTCACCGTCACTTCGGGCGTCGGCTGCTCGACCGTCACGATCGGCCGGGCCTGGTCTACCTCGACAGTCGGGTCGGGCACGTCGACCGTCACCTCGGCCTCGCCCTGTTCGATGATGAATTCGCCCTGACCGGACGGTGCCGGCACCGTTTCGGTCTGGTCGGTCAGGGCCGCGGCCGCCTGCGCCAACAGGGCGATGGACGCGACGCTCCCGAGCAATGTCGTGAGTTTCATGGCATCTCTCCGTTTGGTACTGTCTTGCCGCCGACTAACGGGACCAAGTCGGATGTGTTCCCCTCCGACACAGGCTCAGGCTCGCTCGCGGGCGCGGAGCATGCTGGTTGACCGATTGACGGCCTCCTTGAAAACCCTGTAAATTCAGGCTCCGGGAGGGGAGATTGCATGCCGCGCAGCGCGCTGACGGGGACGAGGATACGTGCGCGGCGTCTGGACCTCGGGCTGAGGCAGACCGAGCTCGCGCGTGCCTGCGGGATCTCGGCCTCCTACCTCAACCTGATCGAGCATAACCGCCGGCGGATCGGCGGCAAGCTCCTCGTCGACATCGCCCGGACGCTCGCCGTCGAGGTCTCGGCCCTGAGCGAGGGTGCCGACCGCGCACTGGTCGACGAAATGCGCACCGCCGCCCTCCGCATGGCGGTGCCCGAGGCGGCGGAGGATGTCGAGGACCTTGCCGGCCGCCATCCCGCCATTGCGCGCCTCGTGACCGAACAGGCCCGCCGGATCGACGCGCTCGAGGCGGCGCTCGAGACGCTGAGCGACCGGCTCGCCCACGACCCCTACCTCGCCGAATCGCTGCACGACGTGCTGACCACGACGGCGGCGATCCGCTCGGCCAGCGCGATCCTCGTCGAAGAGGGCGTCGACCCGGCCTGGCAGGCGCGCTTCCACCGCAACCTCCACGAGGACAGCGGCCGACTGGCCGAGGCGAGCCGCGCGCTCGCCTCCTATCTCGACGCCGGCGCCGATGTGTCAAAGGCGGTGCTGTCGCCGCTCGAGGAACTCCACGCCTGGCTCGGCGCGATGGGGTTCCG
>DAINOF010000118.1:0-8858 GCA_036735505.1 Paracoccaceae bacterium | reverse complement strand
CTGCGCGATCAGCGCGTTGATGACCTCGATCTGGCCCTCGGCCGTGGTGTCGGTCGGGCCGGTGTAGATGATCTCGACGTTGCCGAGCTCGGCCGCCGCCTCCTCGGCGCCCTTGGCGGCCGCCTCGAAGAAGCCGATGCCAAGCGCCTTGACGACGAGCGCGATGCGCACGTTGTCCTGCGCCTGGGCCGCGCCGCCTGCGAGCACAAGCGCAGCAAGCGCCGTGCCTCCGAACAGTCTTCTCGAGATGCTCATGATGTTCCTCCCTTATGAGCGTCTGGTCGTGCGGGCCGGTCAGCCCGATCCCGTTTCCGCCGCGGCGCCGGTCTGCGCCACGATCAGCCTGATCTCGGCGGCCTCGAGCATCTGGGCCGCCCGGTCGGTGATGCGGTCGTCGGTGACGACGACATGGATCCGGTCGAGCGGACAAAGCACGAGGCTCGACCGCTGCGCGAACTTCGAGCTGTCCACCAGCACCACGAGCTCGTCCGCCCGCCCGATCAGACGTTCCTCGGCCCGGATCAGCAGCGGGTCCGATTCCATGAGCCCGAGCGGCCCGAGCCCGTGCGCCCCCATGAAGATGCGCCGGGCATAGAAGTTCTGCGTCATGTCGGCGTCGAACGGGCTGAGGATGATGTTCTGCTCGCGGTAGATTGCCCCGCCCGGCACCAGGACAGTGTTCTTGGAATGCTTCAGCAGGTGCTCGGCGATCGGGAAGCTGTTCGTCAGCACCTGCAGCCGCCGCGTGGCGAGCGGGTGGACCATCTGGAAGGTCGTCGTGCCGCCGTTGACGATGATCGACTCGCCGTCCTCGCAAAGCGCCACGGCCTCGCGCGCGATGGCCTGCTTCTGGGCGATGTTGATCGTCTGGTTGACCGAGAACGGCCGCCCGGCCAGGCCCGGCAGCCCCGAGGGCGGCGTCATCGCCTCGGCCCCGCCCCGCACGCGGCGCAGCCGCTTGGCCATGTGGAGCGTCGCGATGTCGCGGCGGATGGTCGCCTCGGACGACCCGGTGAGCGCGACGAGGTCGGTCACGGTGGCGACAGGGCGTTCCTGCACCGCCGACAGAATGATCCTGTGCCGTTCCTTCTCGTGCATGCCGTCCTCCCTGTGCGGAAGGCTTTGCCGATTTCGGCCGCGAGTCAATCAATTTCTGTCACAAACCGTCATTCTGCGGTGCAGCATGATCGGAGATGATCGAAAGTGGTTGACAGGGGCCGGGCCGGATTCCAGCATCCGCGCAAGTCGGGCCTTGGGCCCTGGGGAGGAACACCATGCTGACACGCGCCGGGACCCGGCTCGCGAACCTCTGGGACGCCGCGCGCGCCGCCGGCATGACCGAGCCCGAGAAGCTCCTCTACCGCTCGAACCTTCTGGGCTCGGACAAGCGGATCACCAACTACGGCGGCGGCAACACCTCGGCCAAGGTGACCGAGCGCGACCCGCTGACCGGCGCGCCGGTCGAGGTCCTGTGGGTCAAGGGCTCGGGCGGGGACGTGGGATCGATCCGGATGGACGGTTTCGCCACGCTCTACATGGAGAAGCTTCGCGCGATGAAGGGACTCTATCGCGGCCCCGACCACGAGGACGAAATGGTGGGCTACCTGCCCCACTGCACCTTCAACCTCAACGCCCGCGCGGCCTCGATCGACACGCCGCTTCACGCCTTCGTGCCCCGCGCCCATGTCGATCACATGCACCCCGACGCGATCATCGCCATCGCGGCATCGGCCGATTCGCGCGCGCTGACGCAGGAGATCTTCGGCGAGGGGATCGGCTGGCTGCCGTGGAGGCGCCCGGGCTTCGAACTGGGCCTCTGGCTCGACCGCTTCTGCGCCGAGAACCCCGAGGCGAAGGGCGTCATCCTCGAGGCGCACGGCCTCTTCACCTGGGACGACGATGCCGAGGCCTGCTACCGCCTGACCGTCGACACGATCAACCGCGCCATCGCCTGGTTCGAGGAGCGGACGGCGGACCGCCCGGCCTTCGGCGGCCCGCGCCACGACAGCCTGGCACCCGAGGCACGGGCCGAGGTCGCCGCGCGGCTGATGCCCGCGATCCGCGGCCTCGTGTCGGGCAGCCATCCGATGGTCGGCCACTTCACCGACGCGCCCGAGGTGCTCGACTTCGTCAATTCGGCCGAGATGGAGCTGCTCGCCGCACTCGGCACCTCCTGCCCGGACCATTTCCTGCGCACCAAGATCCGGCCCCTCGTCGTCGCTTTCGACCCGGCCGCGCCGGACATCGAGGCGACGCTCGCAGGCGTCGGGGCCGGAATAGACACCTATCGGGCCGGCTACGCCGCCTACTACGACCGCTGCAAGCGCCCCGACAGCCCCGCAATGCGCGACCCGAACGCAGTCGTCTACCTCGTCCCCGGCGTCGGCATGATGACCTTCGCGAAGGACAAGGCCACCGCCCGCATCTCGGCCGAGTTCTATGTCAACGCGATCAACGTCATGCGGGGGGCGAGTACCGTCAGCACCTACCGGGGCCTGCCCGAGCAGGAAGCCTTCGACATCGAATACTGGCTTCTCGAGGAAGCCAAGCTCCAGCGGATGCCGAAACCCAAGGCGCTCGCGGGCCGCGTGGCGCTCGTCACCGGGGGCGCGGGCGGCATCGGGACCGCCACCGCCGACCGGCTGGCGCGCGAGGGTGCCTGCGTCGTGCTGGCCGACATCGACGCCGAGGCGCTCGAGCGGGTGAAGGGCGAGCTGTCCGCCCGCCACTCGGCCGACGTCATCCGCGCCGTCCTGATGGACGTGACGCGCGAGGACGCCGTGGCCGCCGCCTTCGCCTTCGCGGCGCGCGAGTTCGGCGGCATAGACATCCTCGTCTCGAACGCCGGTATCGCCTCCTCGGCGCCCGTCGAGGACACCTCGCTCGCGCTCTGGACCCGCAACATGGACATCCTGTCCACCGGCTACTTCCTTGTCAGCCGCGAGGCGTTTCGGCTCATGCAGCGGCAGGGCATGGGCGGGTCGGTGGTGTTCGTGGGCTCGAAGAACGGCCTTGCCGCCTCTCCGAACGCGAGCGCCTACTGCACCGCGAAGGCGGCCGAGATCCACCTCGCCCGCTGCCTCGCGCTTGAAGGCGCGGCGCACGGGATCCGGGTCAACGTGGTCAACCCCGACGCGGTGCTGCGCGGCTCGAAGATCTGGTCGGGCGAATGGCTCGACCAGCGCGCGGCGACCTACGGGACCGACAAGGAGGGGCTCGAGGAGATGTACCGCCAGCGCTCGCTCCTGAAGCGGTCGGTCTTCCCCGAGGACATCGCCGAGGGGGTGTATTTCTTCGCCTCGGACCTCGCGTCGAAATCCACCGGCAACATCCTGAACGTGGACGCCGGCAACAAGGAAGCCTTCACGCGGTGAGGGCCGGGAGGACAGGATGATCGACGCAAGCGTGATTGCGGCCGGGAACGCCGCGCGCGAGGCCGCCCTGGGCGAGGACTACGACGCGCTCGGGAAGCGCCTTGACCGCCGCGGCATCGACATCGCCGCGATCAAGACGAAGGTCGCGGGCTTCGGCGTCGCCATCCCGTCCTGGGGCGTGGGCACCGGCGGCACCCGCTTCGCCCGCTTCCCCGGCCCGGGCGAGCCGCGCGACATCTTCGACAAGCTCGACGATTGCGGCGTCATCCACGCGCTGACCCGCGCCACGCCCAGCGTCTCGCTCCACATCCCCTGGGACAGGGCCGACCCCGCGGCGCTGAAGGCCAAGGCGGCGGAGGTCGGGCTCGGCTTCGACGCGATGAACTCGAACACCTTCCAGGACCAGCCCCAGCAGCGCCAGAGCTACAAGTTCGGCTCGCTGTCGCATGGCGACCCGGCCACCCGGCGGCAGGCGGTCGAGCACAACCTCGACTGCATCGAGATCGGCACGACGCTCGGCTCGAAGGCGCTGACGGTCTGGATCGGCGACGGATCGAACTTCCCCGGCCAGACCGACTTCACGCGCCAGTTCGAGCGGTATCTGGACTCGCTACAGGCGATCTACGCGGGCCTTCCCGACGATTGGCGGCTCTTCACCGAACACAAGATGTACGAACCCGCCTTCTATTCGACCGTGGTGCAGGACTGGGGCACCAACCTGATGATTGCGCAAGCCCTGGGCGAGAAGGCGTTCTGCCTCGTCGACCTCGGCCACCACGCGCCCAACACCAACATCGAGATGATCGTCGCGCGGCTGATCCATGCCGGCAAGCTCGGCGGCTTCCACTTCAACGATTCGAAGTACGGCGACGACGATCTCGACACGGGGTCCATAGACCCCTTCCGCCTGTTCCTTGTCTTCAACGAACTCGTCCCCGCCGAGGGCAAGCCGGGCTTCGACCCCGCGCACATGCTCGACCAGAGCCACAACGTGACCGACCCGATCGAGAGCCTCATGGTCTCGGCCATGGAGGTGCAGCGGGCCCATGCGCAGGCGCTTCTGGTCGACCGTGCGGCGCTGCACGGCTTTCAGGAGGCGAACGACGCGCTCATGGCCGCGCGGGTGCTCAAGGAGGCGTTCCGGACCGACGTGGAGCCGATCCTCGCCATGGCCCGGGCCGAGGACGGAGGCGCGATAGACCCTGTCGCGGTTTTCCGCGCCTCGGGCTACCGCGCCACGACGGCCGCGCGGCGCCCGGCCGTCACGGGAACCGGCGGCGGGATCGTCTGACATCGGCGACCGCGGGGGGCGCGACCGGCTCGCCCCCCGTGCCCGGCGCGTGGCGGTGGCGTCTCTCAGCGGGCGAGCGCCCGCTCCACCGCCTCCGCGAAGGCCCGGCTGTCGACCGCAAGGTTGCCCGAGGCGAAGGTCGCCGTCTTTTCCTCGGTGTCGAGATACTGGCTGTCCACCGCGACCACCCCCGTCACGCCGTCGCGCGTGAGCAGGATCGGCGAGCCGCTGTCGCCCTGCGTCGTGTCGCATTCGTGCAGAACGGTGCTGTCGTCGTAGGCCAAGGTCAGGCGGCAGCCCTCGTGGCCCGACAGGAAGTCGCCGGTGTCCCAGCTGTAGCCCGCCTGGTCCACGATCAGCCCGCGGCTGCGGATCTGCGCGATCTCGGCCTCGGTCAGCACGAAGACGGGCAGCATCCCCTGCGAGAGCCCGAGGTCGCGGTCGAGCGTCACCAGCGCCCAGTCCGTGCCGTTCCCCTCGCCCGCCCCGCGCACCTCGGGGGTGTAGTCGGGCGCAGGGTCGACCGCCACCACCTGCGCCTTGGCCGGATAGCGGGGGCCCGAGCGGGCGGCGAAGAACCATTCGGGAAGGTACGGCACGCCGTCCTCGGTCAGCACGCAATGCGCCGCGGTCAGCACCAGCCGCGGGCCCACCAGCGTGCCGGTGCAGTCGCCCGACTCGTCCGACAGCAGGCCCACGGCGGCCCAGGGCATCTGCGTCACGTCCACGAAGAAGCGGTCGTCGCGGCCGAAGTAATGGTCTCGCATCTCGCGCGGGCGGGCGCGTCCGAGGCAATCGGCGGTGTCGGTCAGCGCGGCGCAGGTCGTGCCCTCGGTGCAGATCCCGTCGAGCGCCGTCGCGCAGGAATCGCTGCGGCCGCGCAGGTCGGCCACCGCGGCGCAGTCGATGGTGTCGCTGAAATCGGTGCAGTAGCCAAGCCCGATGCCCGGCTCGTCGCACTCGCCGTCATTGGCGTAGCGGCAGCTGTCGTCGCCGCCAATGGCGCTCGGGCGGCAGTCCGTCGCGTCGGTGCCGGGGTCGCAGGCCCCGCTGCCCCCGAAGGCAGCGTCGTCGCATTCGTCGTCGTTGGCGAAGGTGCAGCTGTCCGTGCCGAGCTGCGCGCGCAGGCGCGCGGGCAGGGCGGCGAGCAGGGCTGCGAAGTGGTCGTCCTCGGTCCGCGCGCCGCGGCAGTCGGTGGCGTCCGACCCGTCGCGGCAGACGCCCGAAGTGCCGAAGAACCGCGGCTCGTCGCATTCGCCGTCCCTGGCGAAGGGGCAGCTGTCGTCGCCCTGCCCCGCGGCGACAAGCGCGCAGTCGAAGGTGTCGGTCCCGGCCGGGCAGGCGCCCGTGCCTCCCTCGACGGGTTCGTCGCAGCGGTAGTCGAAGGCGTATCGGCACTGGCCCGTGGCGGCGATGGCGGCGCAGTCGGTGGTATCCGTGCCGTCGGTGCAGACGGCGGTGCCGCCGTATCGGCCTTCGTCGCACTCCCCGTCGCGCGCCCATTCGCAACTGTCGTCAGCCCGCGCCGGCCTCGCCGATGCGCCCAGGGCCGCCAGCGCGAGGACCGCCCCCAGAACGACCGTCCCGATTCGCGCCATGTCGCCCCCCGATCGGCCGCCCGCCTCGGCCGCGCCCCCGCACTATGTCCCGCGGCCCGTGCCCGATCAACAGCGACGGGCGGTGTCGCAGGCGGCGCGCCAGCGCCCCGCGCCGACGCCGCCCGCGTCCCGCACCGCGCTGCCCGCGCGGCGCCGGGCCGTCACGGGAACCGGCGGCGGGATCGTGCGTCTTACGCCGTCGGCATCAGCATCGAGCGCAGGTCGCGGCCTGCCCCGTCCTCCGCGTCGAACCGCAGGGCGCTGTGGATGTCGACGAGATGCGAGCGCATGAGCTCTTCCGCCTCCCTTCCATCCTGCCGGGCGATCGCCTCCAGAAGCGTCGCGTGGCACTGGCTGTCACATCGCGCCCGCTCGTTCCGCCAGTAGAGCGCGATGATGAGGGCCGAGCGCCCGACGAGCGTCTCGATGAACTCGAGGAGCGTCCGCTGGCCTGCGATCCGCGCGATCTCGATGTGGAACGAGCCCGACAGCCGGAGCGCGCGCCCGTACTCGCGGCTGGCGAGGGCGGCGTTCTCTTCGACGAGATGCGCACGCAGACGCGCGACCTCGTCCGGCGTGGCCTTGCGGGCCGCCTCGCGCGCCGTCCGCGGCTCGACGAGTTCGCGGGCCTCGAAGACCTCGCGCGCTTCGTCGGGGCCGGGCTTGGCGACCGAGGCCCCGCGGTTGGCCCTAAGCGTCACGAGATGGCCGCGGGCCAGTTCCTGAAGTCCTGCGCGGACGAGGGTGCGGGACACGCCGAAGATCTCGGACAGCTCGGTCTCGGCGAGCCGGGTGCCAGGGGGAAGCCGATGCTCGTGGATCGCGCGCTCGATGCCGGCGAGGACCGGGTTGACCGACGCCTCTCCGCCTCGCCTGCTGACCTGCGTGTCGCGGTGGTCGTCCATCTTCCGCACTCTTCGATCTCTAAGGATTGCATACAGAGGGACCATGTTCCCTGCCAGACAGCGTTGCAGTTGCCCGAAGGTCCGTCGGCAGATGCCGCCCTGACGTGCAAGGAAATCCGGCAACTGGCCTGAAATCCTGTTCGAGAAACAGGCACCTTGAATACAACCGCCCTAATGAGACGTATACAAAAACGCCCAGTCTTGTCGCCAACGTAACTCTCACCGCCAGTGTGTCGCGTGCGGGCCTCCCTGGTCGGGGGCACGGCTTCAGTTTCCAACGGGAGAATTCATGATGCGAAAATCCGCCCTACGCTCGACGGTGGCCTTGGCCCTGTCGTCCACGATGCTCCTGTCGGCGCCGGCCTGGGCCGAGAAGGTCCTGACCATCGGCATGACCGCCGCCGATATCCCGCGCACGAGCGGCCAGCCCGACCAGGGCTTCGAGGGCAACCGCTTTACCGGCATCCCGATGTACGACGCCCTGACGCAGTGGGACCTGTCGTCCGAGACCGAGCCGAGCGTCATCATCCCGGGCCTCGCCACCTCCTGGGCGGTGAAGCCCGACGACACGACGAAATGGACCTTCACCCTGCGCGAGGGCGTGACCTTCCATGACGGCTCGCCCTTCAACGCCGAGGCCGTGGTCTGGAACGTGCAGAAGGTCATGGACGAGACCGCGCCGCATTTCGCCCCCGACCAGGTGGGCGTGACGAAGTCGCGGATGCCCACGCTCGTCTCGGCCCGCGCCATCGACGAGCTGACGGTCGAGCTGACGACCTCGCAGCCCGACAGCTTCCTGCCCCTGAACCTCACGAACCTCTTCATGGCCTCGCCCACGCATTGGCAGGCGCTGTTCGACGCGGTCGACGCGGGGGTCACCGACCCGGTGGAACGCGCCGCCGCCGCCTGGACGGCCTTCGCCGCCGACCCCTCGGGCACCGGGCCGTTCGACGGCGTGAGTCTCGTGCCGCGCGAGCGCTTCGAGATGGTGAAGAACCCGAACTACTGGGACCCGGCGCGCACCCCCACGATCGACCGCGTGGTGCTGCTGCCGCTGCCCGACGCCAACGCGCGCACCGCGGCGCTCCTGTCCGGGCAGGTCGACTGGGTGGAGGCGCCGGCGCCCGACGCGATCCCGCGGATCGAAAGTCAGGGCTTCACGATCTATTCGAACCCGCAGCCCCATGTCTGGCCCTGGCAGTTCTCCTTCGCCGAAGGCTCGCCCTGGCTCGACCAGCGGGTGCGCCATGCCGCGAACCTCTGCGTGAACCGCGAAGAGCTTCAGGTGCTGCTCGGCGGCTACATGGGTATCCCGAAGGGCTCGGTCCCTCCGGGGCATCCGTGGTGGGGCAACCCGTCGTTCGACATCCGCTACGACCCCGACACGGCGCGCGCGCTGATGACCGAGGCCGGGTTCTCGGCCGACAACCCGATCAAGGTGAAGGTTCAGACCTCGGCCTCGGGTTCGGGGCAGATGCAGCCGGTGACGATGAACGAGTATCTCCAGCAGGGCCTGCGCGAGTGCTTCTTCGACGTCGAGCTCGACGTGATCGAGTGGAACACGCTCTTCACCAACTGGCGCGCGGGCGCCAAGGACGAAACCGCGCGGGGCGCCCATGCGACCAACGTCTCCTTCTCCACGATGGACCCGTTCTTTGCCATGGTGCGGTTCGTCTCGACCCAGACCTTC
>DAINOF010000117.1:0-8858 GCA_036735505.1 Paracoccaceae bacterium | reverse complement strand
CGGATGTAGTGCAAAGGCAGGTCGAACTCGACGCCAATCAGGTCGCCCCACTCGTTCGCATAGTGCTCCGCGTCGAAGAACGGACGGATCTCGTCGGCGAGGGCAGCATCCAAAAGGACGGCGTCCGCCTGCGCCGCGCTTGGATGATGGCCGCGCGACCGTCCATGCCGCACGTAGTGCAGGAATGGCTCGGGCCCCTCGCCCGAAACCTCCGGATAAGTCTTGCGGTAGTAGACCGGATCGAACCACGGCGCCGGCGTGCGGCCCTCGGCCCCGCCGTGCCGGATGTAGTGCAAAGGCAGGTCGAACTCGACGCCAATCAGGTCGCCCCACTCGTGGGCATAGTGCTGAGCGTCGAAGAACGGACGGATCTCGTCCGCGAGGGCGACGGAAGGGTCGGGTTCCGGGGCAGGGGACGACACATCGTCAACCTCGTCCGCGACCGGGAGCGCTTCGACCACGGCCGCTTCGTTCCGGATGAGCCCGAGGATGCGCGTCAACCTCATGCGCCGCGTCTTGCCTCCATCATTCGGCCGTCGCGCGTGCCGACCACAGGGAACGGCTGGGAATCTTGGTCATGTCGACCCGGTCCCGGTAGTGCTCTGCGATGTGGACGATCTCGTCCATGAGCCCCTCGGTCAGGGTGATCGGGTCGAGCCCGAGCGCGAGCAGCTTGTCGTTCCGCGCGGCGAGCTCGTTCTCGGGCGCCTCGTTCCGGGGGTTTTCGACATAGGCGATCTCGGCGCCGGTCATGTCGGAGATCATCCGGGCCAGATCGCGCAGCCGACGCGTTTCCGTCATCTGGTTGAGGATGCGCACCCGGTCGCCGCGCTCTGGCGGCGCCTCCGCCGCAAGACGGATGCAGCGCACGCTGTCGCGGATGTGGATGAACGCCCGCGTCTGCCCGCCCGTACCGTGGACCGTCAGCGGATGCCCGACTGCCGCCTGCATGAGGAAACGGTTGAGAACCGTGCCGTAGTCGCCGTCGTAGTCGAACCTGTTGATCAGCCTCTCGTCCCGCCGCGTCAGGTCGGTCTGGGTGCCCCAGACGATGCCCTGGTGCAGGTCCGTGATCCTGATCCGGTCGTTCTTTGCATAGAACTGCAGCAGGACGGCGTCCTGCACCTTGGTCATGTGGTAGATCGAGCCCGGGTTCGCCGGATGGACGATCTCCATTTCGACCCAGTCGCCGGACCGGGTCTGCACGCGGACCGGGAAGTACCCCTCGGGCAGCGGGTAGTCGGCCGAGGAATAGCCGTAGACCCCCATTGTCCCGAGGTGGACCAGATGGATGTCGAGGCCGCTTTCGACGATCGCCGCGCAGACGTTGTTGGAGGCGTTGATGTTGTTGTTGACCGTGTAGCGCTTGTGAGCCGAGCTTTTCATCGAGTAGGGCGCGGCGCGTTGCTCGGCCAGATGCACGATGCAGTCCGGCCGGACCTCGCAGATCGTGGCCAGCAGGCGGTCGTACTCCTGCGCGATGTCGATCCGCGCGAAGCCGATGTGGCGGTTCGTTACCTCCGACCAGGCCTCGAGCCGCGTCGACATCGTTGTGATCGGCGTGAGCGACGACACTTCCAGCTCGTTGTCGATATTGCGCCGCGACAAGTTGTCGATGATCAGGACGTCATGTCCGGCATCGGAAAGCTCCAGAGCCGTCGGCCAGCCGCAGAAACCGTCCCCGCCCATCACAATTATCTTCAATGGTCTACCTCGCATCCTTTGCCGCCGTTCTGGCTTGCTCGTCGAGAAAGGGGGCCACCGCAGATTGCAGGATCGTTGACCACTCCCCTTTCAGTTGTCAACCGCACCAAGTGGCAAGGGTGCGGATAGGCCGGCACGGGTGGCGTCGCTCATTCTCGACAGTCCGCCTGTTACTCGTTAGCCATTATTGGCGTCGTGCCAACCGGAAATTTCGCCGGTTCGGCAATCGAACGCCGGTAAAGACGGTCGGTTGCACGAGAGGTAAGTCCGGGGTCTTCCGAACCGGCGCTGTTCCGCCGCGCCGGGACCATACGCGGCGATCCCGGTTCCCCGAGGCGACGTTTTGTCCCTACCCGTTCCTGCAGACCCAGGCCCAGGTGTCCCGCAGGCCGTCCTCGAGGCGCGTTTCCGCCTGCCAGCCGAACAGCGACCGCGCGCGGCTGACGTCGAGGATCGACACGGGCACGTCCACCGCCCGGCCCGGCCGGTGCACCGGTCGGAGCTCGCGCCCGGTCGCCCGTTCCATGGCGTCCACGATCTCGAGGATCGAGTGCCCCGATCCGCTGCCGGCATTGACCGCACCGGTTTCGGCGCTGGCCGCGGCCCTGACGCAGAGGTCTGCGAGGTCGGACACATGGAGATAATCCCGGACGACCTTGCCGTCCCCCCAGATCTCGATCGGAAGATCGTCGCGAATGCGGTGGAGGAAGGTGGCGATGATCCCCTGCACGCCGAGATGCCCCTGCCGCGGACCGTAGGGGTTGGAGGCCCGCAGGACGATCGCGTCGACGATCCCCAACCGCGCCCACATCGCGATGTAGTGCTCGATGGCCGTCTTCACGATCCCGTAGGACGCGATCGGGCGCAGCGGGTGGTCTTCGGGCACCGGCACCCTGTCGGGCGCGCCGTAGACCGTGCCGCCGGAGGACAGGTACATCAACCGGCGCACGCCGACCGACTGCATCGCCTGAAGAAGCCCGAGCGTGGGCACGAGGTTGCCCTGGACGTCGGCCACGGGATCATGGTCGGCCGTCCCGGGGAAGGTGGTGCTGACCAGATGGAAGACGGTATCGACCCCGGACAGGGCCTCGATCAGCGCCATGCGGTCCGAGAACAGCGCGTGCACGTAGTCGACGCCCGGACAGGGCGGGCGAAAGCGTTCCGGCGACCGGTCGAGAACGCGCACGAAGGACCCGCGCGCCAGAAGCGCGTCCACGACATGCGAACCGATGAAGCCGCATCCTCCAAGCACGAGGGCCTTCATGCCGCGCGCCCCGAGGCACCGCGCCAGCCGGAAGCCTGCATGAAGGTCCTCACTCGGACTTCCTGAGGATGAGGACATCCTGGAACACGGGGCACCGGCGCCGGATCTCGACGATCTCGAAGATGCGCGACCAGTGCGACGTCACATAGTCGGTCTTGTAGAAGACGTTCGAGGAATAGGACCGGTCCGTGTGCCAGCGAAGCACGAGCCGGTCGCCGACGAACCGCCGTTCGGCATCGAGCCGCTTGGCGGCCTCGGGATGCGACATCGTCGGCTTCCACAACGGCCAGTCCGGCGTCATGTCCGCGAGCGTGAACTCGCTGTGCCAGGTTATCCACGCGATCCCGCCCGGCCTGAGGACCCTCCGAAGCTCCATGAGCCAGGCGGTCTCGAGCGCCTCGATATGGGTGAAGACGCTGTAGGCGGAAACGACATCGACCGACCCGTCGGCAAGCGGCAGCGACGGGATCGAGTGGTTCTGGAACACGGTGCAGTTCGCCGGCAGGTGGCGATTGCACCATTCCACATGAAGACGGTTGATGTCGCATCCCAGAACCCGCGCCCCGGCGTGTTCCAGCGCGACATGCCGGATCACGCGCCCTGACGCGCATCCGAGGTCGAGGCAGGATTTCAGCCCGACCCCGTGCCGGTCGGCCGCCTCGACCAGAAGGCGCGCATCCCTCAGCCCGCTGGCCCAGTAGCTGAAGTGATCGGGCCCGTAGTACCCTTCCCGGTCGGCGGTGGCCGGGAGCGGAAAGGTGTCGCGGGCAAGCGCCTCGGCATAGTCCATGTCCGCCCAGGTGTGCACCCGCGTGTCGGTTTCGAGATGCGATGCCGCCGGCGCAAGAAGCTCGAACTCCTTGTCGACGCCCGAGTTGAGAGCGATCAGATCCTCCCAGATCGCCCGCTTCTCCCGCGGACGGTCTGAGGGCGGGGCCGGAGGGGCCGCCGGAGCCGGGTCCGGCTTGCTCGCCTTCTTGGAAAAGAACATCTTCGATCCTCCGTAGCCTCGCGTCCTAACGGCCGACGCTGAGGGAGTTGTATTTGTGAAGATGCCCCGCCCAGATGGGCGGAACGTTGGGATCCTTCACGTGTTCCGCCACCGTCACCTCTCCGCGCCACGCCAGACCGAGGATCTGCTGCGTCTCGAACAGGCCGGTCGAGAACCCTTCCCGGCGGAAGACGTCGAGTCCGGCCTCGACGAACGGCGAGGTCAGATCATGGAACATGACGAGCGCGTCCTTCGCAAGGAAGGGCAGGACCGCGCGGGCGTCGTTCGCCGGCGCGTCGCCTGCATGGTTGCCGTCGATGAAGGCGAAGGACCACGGTTCATCCGCGTTCCCGAAGATGTCCGGAATGCACTCGGGCGAGGCCTTCGGCCAGAGCACATGGCCCTGCGACCCCTCGACAGCGTCAAGCGCCTCGGCCACGTCCCGTCGGCGCTCGGGATCGTCGAGGGCCGGATCGACGCAGTCGAGCCGCACGCCCGCCGCAAGGATATGCGCCGCCGTCCAGCCATAGTGGGTCCCGATCTCCAGCCCGCGCCGGCCCTTGAAGGGCAGGGCGAGGCGATACAGGCAATGCGCCTCCTCGACCGAGGCGTTCCCCGTGACGACCCCCGTGTGCCGCGTGTCCGAGCGCCAGATGTGCGGCACTTCCTTGCGCAGGTAGGGCCAGGCGACCTTCCAGGGGTTGGAGGGCTGCGCATGGGGAAAGAGCGGCAGAAGGTCCGGCGCCTCGAAACCCGGCGGCGCATAGTCGTAGCGCTCGATCTCGACGTCCGAGGCCTCGGTGACCTTCACTCCGCCGCGCCCCGTATAGTCGATGGCCCAGAGAAGCGGCCGGCCGTCCTTTGCCTCGGGAGCGCCGAAATACTCCTCGACCGCGGCGCGCGCACCCTTCCAGTGGCCATAGTCGTCGATGATCAGCACGCCCCCCTTCACCAGCCGGGGATAAAGGGTGCGAAGCTCGGCAAGGGTGCTGTCGTAGAAGTCCGTGTCGAGGCGCAGCAGCGCCAGCTGGAGCGTCTGCGTCACCGGCAGCGTCGCCTTCACGTCCCCCGGCACGAGATGAACGAGCCTCATGTCGTAGCCCGTGGACGCCATGGCCTCGCGCACCTGATCGAGCGGGGCCTCGGCCCGGACGAGGTCCGACAGCGCCGCGCCATGCTCTCCGTCCATGAGCGACGTCGCGTGGCGGCCGTGCATGTCGATGTCCTGTTCGCCGGGCTCGGTCATGCCTGCGAAGGTGTCGAAGAGGAAGATGTTGCGCGGCCGCGCCCCGCGCTGCAGGAGCGTCAGGGCCATGAGCATCGACGATCCGCCCCGCCACACGCCGCACTCGGCGAAGGCCCCGGACAGGCCGCTGTCGACGACATGGTTCACCGCCGACCAGAGGGCGAACCCGCGCTGCGGCGAGGTCATGGTGAACGGCTTGACGGCTGCCCAAATCTCCTGGAATGGCTCGGGGTAGTCTTCCAACTCAGCCCTCCAAGGTACGCCCGAGCAGCAGCAACCGGGAGTATATCCTATCGTCCGGCACTGCAACCTCCCGCGCGGCGCGTCGGCGCACGACCGATCCCCGCCTACCGCGGGACCGCGCCCCGGTCTTCGGGGTCGATCGGCCAGCGGATGCCGCGGACGCGGTCGACACGGCTCATCTGCGAGCCGCCGCGGGCGCGCTTGAAGTGCATCGTCCCCGGCACCGGCTTGTGCGGGACGCCCCGCGCGAGGGTGAGGGCGTTCCAGTGCCAGTCCTCGTGTCCGAAGCCCAGCTGCAGGTCGTTGGCCTTGAACGGGAATTTGCGGTAGACCCCGGTCCTCGCGAAGCTCATCGAGTCCCAGTAGTTCATCCAGGACAGGTATCCGGAGTCGAACCCGGGGCTCTCGGAATCGACGTGCAGGTAGATGTGCCGCCGGTCGCCGAAGCTCATGAGAACGTGCGGGTGAAGGACCGCGTCCGGCCGCTCCCGGTTCAGCGCCCATGCGGATGAAAGCCAGTTCGCCGACCAGAGGTCGTCCCCGTCGAGAAACGCCGTGCACAGTCCGGCCGCGGCCGCGATCCCGGCGTTGCGCGCCTGACCGGGGTCTCCGGTGTCGGTCTCCATGAACCGCGCGTTTCCGTTGAACGCGGCGGTCAGGGCATCGGCCGTCAGGCGGTCCGCGCGGTCGAGGACGACGAGCGTCTCGACCTGCAGTCCCGCGGCCTCGGCCTGCCGCTGCGCGGCGCGCGCGCTCGCGGCGCTTGGCCCCGCCAGAAGTCCCTCGCGATGTCCGGTGATTATGATCGAGATGTCAGGGCCTGGCATTGCGTTCTCCTCACGACACCGGGTCGCTGGCGACGATCCCTGCGAGCCCGCCCGCGTAGGCCGCCCAACCGTGTCGCGCGGCCACCTTGCGCTGCAACGCGCCTGCGCGCGCGATCCGCGCCTCGGGCGAGGCCAGAAGCTCGCGCAGCGCGGCGACATAGGCGTCGCGGCCCGCGTCGCCCGGAACCGGCCAACCGCACGCTTCGTCGATCAGTTCCGGCACGCCGCCCACCGCGCTCGCGACGATCGGGACGCCAAGCGCGCCAAGCTCGATCAGGATGGTCGGCAGCCCGTCCCAAGCAGAGGTGTAGAGGAATCCCTCTGCCTCGCCGAGCGGCAGATCGTCGAAGGACGCGAAGGCGCCCTGCATCCGGACATTGGCCGGCAGCGCCGAAAGGTTCGGCGGGGCGTCGAGCACGGCCTTGCCCCAGCACAGGAAATCGACGTCGGGCATCGCCGCCGCGATGTCGGTCAGAAGATCGAAGCGCTTCTGCCGGTCAAGCCGCCCGGCCCACAGGATCCTCGGGCGTCTCTCCGCGCCCATGGCCTCGCGCCCGGTTCCGGCGACCGGCGCGCCAGGCACCTCGGTCTTCGCCGGCGTGTAGACGAGCCGGATCTTCGGCGCCTCCCTTTCGGGAATCGAGAACCGCTCCACAAGGGTCCGGCGAAGCGCGTCGTTGTCGGTGATCGACGTGGTCAGGCAGGGGAAGAGCCCCGAGAAATACCAGACCGGGTATCCGGTCTCGAGACCTTCCGGCGTGTGGTCGGCGCAGAAGTAGTAGGAATGCAGGCGCGTCTCGACGGCAAGGCGCATGCCGTAGTCGGCGAAGGTCTCGAAGCAGAGGCGGCTGTTGACGTTGAAGACGTCGCGGGCGCCGATTTCGGACAGGAGGACATAGAGCGCCTTGGTGCGGTCATGCACCGCCTTCAGCGCGCCCGAAAGATCGACCGATGGCACCTCCGGCGGGAACCAGTCCGGCCGATCCCAGTCACTGTCGTCCGTCCGCAGGATCAGGACGCTCTGCCGCTCAGAGAGAGCCCGCGCGAGCAGGGCGGCGACGTAGTCGGCCCCGCCCATACGTCCCGCCGGCATCAGAACGACCGCGTCGAAGCGGCCGCGGGGCACGAGCGCGCGCACCGCGCAGAACGCCTCGTAGTCCTTGTCGTGACCATGTGGAACCAGCACCGTCTCGTGACCGGTCAGCGTCCCGACCAGCGGCTCGAGCCGAGCCGCCTCGGCCACGATCCGGGCGAGTTCGTCGTAGGACGCCAGCCCGTCGAAGGCGGCGACGCGGCCCCCGTCCTGCGCCGCCCGAATGTCCGTCGCCGCGGCCGCGCTTGCCTCGGACAGGCTGAACAGCCCGCTCGTGCCCTTGATCTCGAGAAGTCTCTCCGGGACGAGCGCCGCCAGACGGCCGGAGAGACTGGGCGCACCGCGGCGCTTGCGCAGCGAGCGTCGCAGGCGCCTCGAATAGTCGCGGGGGAAGTGCCTCAGTTTCCGGCCGAGTTGCTGCAAGAGCCACCGGCTGCTGACATGTTCGTCGTCGACTACCACAGCGCATCCTGTTCATGCCGCGCAGGCGGATCAGCATTGACACGTGCCGGCCCGCCTCGTTGATCCGCGCATAGCATGTGCCGCCTGGGATGTTAAACACGTCCTCGATTCCCGTGTCGGATGACGCAGCGCGCGGCAGGGGGCGTTCCGGGCGCCTGCGTGACCCGCCGTCGGCGCGGCGCCGACGCCTCCTCAGCGCAAGCGCGCCCCCGTCTCCGCGTCGAAGACCAGCGCCGCGCCGGGGGTGATGGCGAGCCCGGTACGGCTGCCGGGGCGCGGCGTGCGCTGGTCGTGCGCCTCGACGATCAGACGGCTGCCGTCGGGCGCCGTCAAATAGTGAAAGCTCACCCCGCCGAGATGCTCGGACAGGTCCACCACGTGGGTCTCGCCGTCCGCAAGGCTCATCCGGTTGGGCCTCAGCCCCACCGTCACCGGGCCGTCGCCCCGCAGGCTCGCGGGCGCCGGCAGATCGGCGCCGCCAAGCGCGGGCACGCGCACCGCGCCCCCCGCCGCCCGCCCGTCGAAGAAGTTCATCGCGGGGCTGCCGATGAATCCCGCCACGAAGCGGTTGTCGGGGTCGTTGTAGAGGTCGAGCGGGCGCCCCACCTGCTCGATCCGCCCTGCCCGCAGCACCACGATCTTGTCGGCGAGCGTCATCGCCTCGACCTGGTCGTGGGTGACGTAGATCATCGTGGCGCCGATCTCCTGGTGAAGCCGCGCGATCTCGACCCGCATCCCCACCCGCAGCTCGGCGTCGAGGTTCGAGAGCGGCTCGTCGAACAGGAACACCTCGGGGCCCCGCACGATGGCGCGGCCGATGGCGACGCGCTGGCGCTGCCCGCCCGACAGCGCCTTGGGCTTGCGCTCGAGCAGTTCGCCAAGCTGCAGGACGCGCGCCGCCTCGGCCACCTTGGCCGCGACCTCGGCCTTCGGATGGCCCGTCATCCTGAGCCCGAAGCCCATGTTCTCGGCCACCGTCATGTGCGGATAGAGCGCGTAGGTCTGGAACACCATGGCGACGCCGCGCT
>DAINOF010000116.1:0-8878 GCA_036735505.1 Paracoccaceae bacterium | reverse complement strand
GCCTCTGCGGGTCAGCCTGCAGGCGCCCGCCCCGTCAAGCGCCGCCGACCGCGCCGCCGCTCGGCCGCCTGACCACGACAGCGGTGCGCGCCGGCCCGACCGGCGCGTGCCTCACACCGTCCCGACACCGCCGCAGGACGGACAGCAGCGCGCCTTGTTGCCGAAACAGCCGCTGCAGCGCCCGAACCGCGGCTTGCCGGACAGCTCGAAGCCAAGGATCATGAGGCCGGTTCCGCCGCAGCTCTGGCACGGCGCGGCGCCCTTGCCCCGGCAGCGGCTGCAGCGCCGCGGGATATATGCCGCGGCCGCCTTCCGGCGCTTGCGCACCGGCTCCTGCTTCGGGGTCACCTCTCCAATCAGCATGCTCGGCTCCCGATCGTAATTTCGGCCTCCATAGGTATGAACCGTGGCATTTTCAGGGCAAACCGTCAGCGGCGGGTCGGCCGGCACCGTCACGACGTGGCGAGTTCGCAGACCTGCATGGGATGCTCTTCCCAGTCGGTGGCCCGAAGCTCTGCCACCTGCTGCTCAAGGGTTCGTTGGAAGGGCACGGCTGTCACCCGCGAAAGCTGGTCCTCCTCGAAGAGCCCGGACGCGCAGCCTACGCTCCGCAGCGATGAGCTTGCGGATGACGACAGCGCCTCGTCCCGGGGCTTCGCCCGGTCGGGGCTGAAACAGGCCCCCGTCCTGTGTATGGGCTGCTCCTCACCCCGCGAATGCCATGACGCCATAGCCTCCCGCGGCGCTGCCGCGTTCGGCACTCCCTTGGGCCGATGGCGGGCATGCCCACGCCCATCCCGAAAGATGCCACGTCACGGAAGCCGGAGACCGCCGGTGCGGTGGCGCGCAACGAAGCCTTGCGCATTTATTCTTCACCCTCGGCGACGGGCCCGACATGTCCCAAGGCGCTGCGAGGCGGCCTGCAAGCCATGCCGGGGACGATCCCGCGACGCGGTCGCGCGCCGGGCACTTGCGCGCGCCCGAGGTCTGGGGCACTTCGTGGCGTCATGACCGGTCCCCGTCCTACCCCCCTCGTCGCCGCGTTGCCGGCCACGGTCCCCTTCGTGGGCCCCGAGGCGCAGGAACGCGCGCGCGGCGCCCTGTTCCGCGCCCGCATCGGCGCGAACGAAAGCGTCTTCGGCCCCTCGCCCAAGGCTGTTGCCGCGATGCAGGCCGCCGCCGCCGAGATCTGGAAGTACGGCGATCCCGAGGTGCACGACCTGACGGCCGCGCTCGCCGCCCATCACGGGGTGGCGCCCGCCAACATCGTCGTGGGCGAAGGCATCGACGCGCTTTTGGGTTATCTCGTCCGCATGCTGGTGGCCGAGGGCGACCCGGTCGTCACCTCGCTCGGCGCCTATCCCACCTTCAACTTCCACGTCGCGGGCTTCGGCGGGCGTCTCCACGCCGTCCCGTTCCGGGGCGATGCCGAGGACGCGCAGGCGCTTGTCGCCAAGGCGGGGGAGACCCGGGCCAAGCTCGTCTATCTCGCCAATCCCGACAACCCGATGGGCAGCTGGCACCCCGCCGACACCATCGCCGCGACGATCGCCGAGGTTCCCGAGGGCACGCTCCTCATCCTCGACGAGGCCTACATCGACGTGGCGCCCGAGGGCACGGCGCCGCCGATCGACGCGGGCGACCCGCGCGTGATCCGGATGCGCACCTTCTCGAAGGGCTACGGCATGGCGGGGCTGCGCGTGGGCTACGCCATCGGGCACGCGGACCTGATCCGCGCCTTCGACAAGGTCCGCAACCATTTCGGCGTGGGCCGCATCGCGCAGGCCGGCGCGCTGGCGGCGCTGGCCGACCAGCCCTATCTCGCGGAGGTCCGCGCGAAGGTCGCCGCCGCGCGCGACCGCATTGGCCGCATCGCGCAGCAGAACGGTCTTCTCGCGCTCCCCTCGGCGACCAACTTCGTGGCCGTCGACTGCGGCCGGGACGGCGCCTTCGCCAGGGCGGTGCTCGACGGCCTCATCGCGCGCGGGGTCTTCGTCCGCATGCCCTTCGTCGCGCCCCAGAACCGCTGCATCCGCATCTCCTGCGGGACCGAGGCCGATCTCGACGCGCTGGCCGAGGCGCTGCCCGACGCGCTGCGGGACGCCTCACGCTGACGTGACTTGCCTTGCCGCGCGGGAAGCCCGGCACCGCTGCGGCCGTGATCCCTTTCAGGAGACGAGACAGATGCGCCTTCCCCTCGCCCTCGCCATCGTCCTCGCCGCGCCGCCGGCTTTCGCCCAGTCGGGGCACGGCGGGCACGCCGGCCACGCCATGGCCGCACCGGCCGAGGGCCTTGCCGCCGAATGGGCCGCGATCAACGACCGCATGCACGGCGCCATGGCGGTCGAGATCACGGGCGACGTGGACGTGGATTTCGTGCGCGGCATGATCCCCCACCACGAGGGCGCGGTCGAGATGGCGCGGCTCGTGCTCGACCACGGGGCCGACGCCGAGGTGAAGGCGCTCGCCGAGGCGGTGATCGCCGCGCAGGAGGCCGAGATCGCCTGGATGAAGGCCTGGCTCGCCGCGAAGGGCTACTAGGCCTCGGCCACGACTGCCGCCGCCGCCTCGAGCGCCCCCGCCCCGTGCGGGATGGCGAGCGCGGTCAGCCCCGCTTGAATCGTGGCGAGGGCGCCCAGCACCATCTGGGCGTTCACGTGCCCCATGTGGCCGAGCCGGAAGAACCCGTCCGAGCGCGGATCCTCGGGCGTCTCCATCCCGAGCCCGATGCCGAGCGTGAGCCCCGCCCGCTCCTCGACCCAGGTCCGAAGCGCCGTGCCCTGCGGCGCGCCCATCCGCACCGAGGTCACCGCGTGGCTGCGCTTGCCCGCCTCGGCGATGTTGAGCTCGACCGGCCCCTCCCGGCCCCAGGTCTCGAAGGCGGCCCAGACCGCGCGGGCGAGCCGTTCGTGCCGCGCCCAGACGGCCTCGAGCCCCTCCTCGAAGATCATGTCGAGCGCCTCGCGCAGGCCGTAGAGGTGATGCGTGGGCGCGGTGCCGTCGAAGTACTGGTAGAAGCCCTCCGGGGCCACGCGCGGCCGCCAGTCCCAGTAGTGGGTCACGCAATCGGCCGTCTCGCGCGCGCGGTCCGCCTTGTCGTTGAAGAAGACAAGGCCGAGCCCCGGCGGCGTCATCAGCCCCTTCTGCGAGGCCGTGACCATCACGTCGACGCCCCAGGCGTCCATCTCGAAGCGGTCGCAGGCGAGGCAGGCGATGCAGTCGACCATCAGAAGCGCGGGATGCCCGGCCGCGTCGAGCGCCGCGCGGAGGCCCGGGATGTCGTTGCGCACGCTCGAGGCGGTGTCGACCTGCACGCAGAGCACGGCCTTGATCTCGTGCGCCGTGTCGGCCGCCAGCCGCTCGGCCACGCGGGCCAGGTCGATGTCGGACCGCCGCCCGAAATCGATCGTCTCGACATCGACGCCCGCCTTCCGCGCCATGTCGGCCCAGCCGTGCGTGAACCGCCCGGTCGCGAGCGCCAGCGCCTTGTCGCCGCGCGAGAAGACGTTCGTCAGCGCCGCCTCCCACGCCCCGTGGCCGTTGGCGATGTAGAGCGCGGCATGGCCCTCGGTGCGGGCGACGCGCTTCAGGTCGGCGACGATGCCGGGCACCATGTCCACAAGCTCGCCCCGGTAGATGTTGGGCGCCGCCCGGTGCATGGCACGCAGGACCCGGTCGGGCATGACCGAGGGGCCGGGGATGGCGAGGTACGGGCGTCCGTTCGACAGCGTCATGGGAGGGGGTTCCGGTCCTGTGTCGCCACCCGGTAATCCCGCCCCGCCGCGACGTCAATGCAACGCAAGGCCCCGGTTGCGCGGCACGGTCTTCCACCCGGCCGCCGCGCGCCCTATCTTGGGCAGGTCATGATCGCGCGCTTGGGACGGACCCTCAAGACCTGGGAGGTCGCCCTCAGGACCTCCTGGGGCGACGACATCTCGACGCCCGAGCTCCGCCGGCAGGCGCTGTGGCACTTCCACCTCTTCGACCACGCCTTTCTGCGCCTCTTCTGGACCAACTTCGCCGAGGTGGGGCCGGGCGTCTACCGGTCGAACCAGCCCGATCCCGCCCGGCTCGCCAAGCTGCAGGCGATGGGGATCCGCACCATCGTGAACCTGCGCGGCGTGCACCGGCAGTCGCACTATCTCTTCGAAGCCGAAAGCTGCGCCGCGCTCGGCCTCACCATGGTGAACCTCCAGCTTCACGCGCGGCGGGCCGCGCCGCGGTCCGAGCTTCTTGCCCTGATCGAGACCTTCCGCACAGCCGAAAGGCCCCTGCTCCTGCACTGCAAGTCGGGCGCGGACCGTGCGGGCCTGGCCGCCGCGATCTACCTTCTCGCCATCGCGCGCCGCCCGGTGGCCGAGGCCAGGCGCCATCTGCATCCGCGCTTCGTCCACTTCCGCTGGTCGCAGACCGGCATCTGCGACCACCTTCTCGACGTCTACGAGGCGCGCGCCGCGAAGGCACCCATCGACTTCGAGACCTGGGTGGCGACCGAATACGACCCGCAGGCGCTCGATGCGGATTTCGCGCGCGCCCGCCCGCGCCTGTTCGGGGGCTGAGAGATGGCGCGCAGCGTGCTCCGGATCGGCGGCGGGGACAGGGTCGCCTTCCTGCAGGGCCTCGTCACCAACGACCTCGCGCGCCTCGACGCGGGCCTCGTCTATGCCGCGATCCTCTCGCCGCAGGGCAAGTATCTTGCCGACTTCTTCCTCAAGGACGCCGGCGACGCGATCCTCGTCGACGCCGAGGCCGGCCAGGCGACGGCGCTGATGCAGCGGCTCGGGCTCTACCGGCTTCGCGCCGATGTCACGATCTCCGACAGCGGCCTGTCCGTCCGCCGCGGCACCGGCCCCGCGCCCGAGGGCGCGCTTGCCGATCCGCGCCATCCCGCCCTCGGCTGGCGGGCCTACGGGCCCGAGGGCGGCGACGACGGCGCCGACTTCGATGCGATCCGCGTCGCGCATTGCATTCCCGAGGCGGGCGTCGAGCTCGTCCCGAACGAGACCTTCATCCTCGAGGCGGGATTCGAGCGCCTGCACGGCGTCGACTTCCGCAAGGGCTGCTACGTGGGCCAGGAGGTCACCGCGCGGATGAAGCACAAGACCGAGCTTCGCAAGGGCCTCGCCTGCGTCGCGGTCGAGGGCGCGGCGCCGCCCGGCACGCCGCTTCTGACCCCCGACGGGCGCGAGGCGGGCACGCTCTACACGCAGTCCGGCGGACGCGGCATTGCCCATCTCCGCTTCGACCGGGCGGCGGACGCGATGCAGGCCGGAGTGGCCACCGTCCACCTCGTCGACATGCCCCCGGCCACCTGACGCGGAGCGGGACCAGAAGGAGCCCCCATGTCCATTCTCGACGACATTGCCGACGCCCTGGCGCGCGACGCGCTGCGGCTCGAAGAGGAACTGAACGATCTCAACGTCGTTGAGCAGGTCGCAAAGCATATCGGTACGTCCTCGCCCACGGTCGAGGAAGCGTTCCGGACGGCGGTGCGGATGCGGCGCGCGGAACAGAGCGCGCAGAAGATGATGGCCCGGCTCCGCGGCGCCGGGCCGAAGGCGCGGCCGGAGCCTCCGGCGAACCTTCCGGCACGACGTGGCGGAATTGGGGAGAAAACTTGAACAGTCAGGCATACTGACTAAATATTCTGGACCTTTTCGGGAACCACCAACAACATCCTGTGTTTTTCGCGCAAGAGCCATGCGCGCAGCGCAACGGTGGTATTCCCAATAAGAAACCCAGAATCGTCGGCGTAGCGTCCATAAGGGGCGCCACGTCAAATGCAAGAGCAAAAAAACAAGGACGACGAGATGATCGATTTCGTTGATGGCACCGCGTTCAATCACGAGCAGGGCAACCGCGCGCGCAAGCTGTTCGCGGCGGTGGTGCTCGCCGCGCTCGACGACGCGATCGCCGACGACAAGAAGTACGGCAACGGCCCCGAGCAGATCGCTCGGTGGGCGCGGTCGCGCGACGGCCGCGAGGTCCTGTCCTGTGCCGGCATCGACCCGAACGAGCGCGTCGTCAAGGGGCTGATGGAGTTCGTCTCGAAGGGCGTGCGCACCTCGGTCGCGCTGTCGCGCGAAGAGAGCGAGCGTCGCGCGGCGGCCGAGCAGGCCGAGGCGGCTTGAGCCCGACCGCGGCCGAAGAGAAACGCGGCCTTCGGGCCGCTTTTTCTTTTTGCCGACCCGGGTAACGGCCCGATGATCGCCCTCGCGCAGTCCCCGACCGACCCCGCCTTCGTCCAGGACCCCTACCCGTTCTACGACCGCGCCCGCGGCACGGGCGACTTCGTCCACTGGACGGACTACGGCCTGCCCATGGCCGTGAGCCATCGCGCCGTCTCGGCAATCCTGAAGGACCGGCGCATGGGCCGCGAGCCGCTCGCGCCCCCGGACGTGCCCGAACGCCTCGCGCCGTTCTACGCGGTCGAGGCGCATTCCATGCTGGAACTCGAACCGCCCCGCCACACCCGGCTGCGCGGCCTCGTGCTCCGGGCCTTCACCACGCGCCGGATCAAGGCCCTTGCGCCCGAGATCGAGGCGCTCTGCCACCAGCTGATCGACGCATTTCCCGAGGGCGAGCTGGATCTTCTCGACACCTATGCCCGGCCCTTGCCGGTCATCGTCATCGCGCGGCTCCTCGGCGTGCCCGAGGACATGGCGGACAGGCTTCTCGAATGGTCGAACGCGATGGTGGGGATGTACCAGGCGCGCCGGACGACCGAGACCGAGGATGCCGCCGCCCGCGCCGCGGCCGAGTTCTCGGCCTTCCTGCGGGACCATGTTTCGGCGCGCCGCACCCGTCCGGCGGACGACCTCATCACGCATCTCATCGCGGCCGAGGAGGCCGGAGAGCGGCTCACCACCGACGAGCTGATCACCACCTGCATCCTCCTGCTGAACGCGGGCCACGAGGCGACGGTGCACACGATCGGCAACGGGGTGAAGGCGCTTCTCGAGGCCGGACCACCGGCCGGGGCGCTCGCGCCGGACCGGATCGGCGCGACGGTCGAAGAGATCCTGCGGCTCGACCCGCCGCTCCATCTCTTCACCCGGCATGTCTACGAGGAGGCCGAGATCCTCGGCCACCGCTTCCCGCGCGGCGCGCAGGTGGGCTGCCTTCTGGCGGCGGGGAACCGCGATCCCGCCGTCTGGGCAGCCCCCGCGCGCTTCGATCCGGACCGGCCGGTCGTGACCAACCTCGCCTTCGGGGCGGGCCTGCACTTCTGCGTGGGCGCGCCGCTCGCGCGGCTCGAGCTGCAGTTCGCCCTGCCCGCGCTCTTCGCGCGCCTGCCCGGCCTGCGGCTCGCCGCGCCGCCGGTCTACGCGAACCTCTACCACTTCCACGGGCTCGAGCGGCTCGCCGTCACGCGGTGAGCGCGACGCCGTCCGCGGCAGCGCGGCCGAGCGGGGGCTCGATGCCCCCCGAGGCCGCACCCGCGTCAGACCGGCAGGACGGTCGTCGCCTTGATCTCCTCCATGGAGAGCAGCGCGGTCACGTTGTAGATCCGCACCTCCGAGATCAGCGCCTGGTAGAACTCGTCATAGGCGCGGGCGTTGCGCACCCGGACCTTCAGGATGTAGTCGATCTCGCCCGCGAGCCGGTGCGCCTCGAGCACCTCGGGCCGGGCCTGCAGCGCCGCGAGGAACTTCCGCTGCCACTCCGCCTCGTGCTCCGAGGTCCGGATCAGCACGAAGAAGCAGGCCTCGAGCCCCAGCGCCTCGGCGTCGAGGAGCACGGTCTGCTGCCCGATCACCCCCGCCTCGCGCATCTTGCGGATGCGGTTCCAGACCGGCGTCTTCGAGGACGCGACCGTCTTCGCGATCTCGTCGAGCGACTGCCCCGCATCGCGCTGCAGCTCTCGCAGGATCTTCCGGTCAAGCTCGTCAAGTCGGACCGCCATCCGTCATTCTCCCCTTGTGGCGGGACTCCGTCCCGCCGTCGGCGGCATCTAGAACATTCGTCCTTTCGTGAAAAGCGGGATGGTGCGAATCCGGAAGAATCGTCTATCACTGTCCGGGGAACGCGAGGGGGTGTCTGAAGGCCGAGGGAGGACCTGCCATGACCCGTGTATTCGGTTCGAAGCGCATCCGCGCCATCACCCGCGATCAGCACGTTCTCTGGTTCACGATCGACGATCGCTGGAGCGCGGACCCGGCCCATGCCGAGGCGATCGAGGACGAGGCTCATGCCGACATCCGCCTGCTCGACGCCGAGATCCGCGCGCCGCGCTTCGCGGCGGTCGGGCTCGTCGACGCGAGGGAGGTCGAACGCCTGGCCTCGTGAGCACGACGGCCGACGGGGCTCCCCACCCTTTCCCCGGGGCGATCTGACCTGTATCAAGGCGGGCGCCGACCCTGCACGCTAACGCCTTGAGGATGACAGTGACAGAGCAAACCCCCGTCCAAGCCGCGCCGGTCCAAGCCGCGCCCGACGCCCATGGGCTGCCCACCGAGACCGTGACCGAGGTCCGCCACTTCACCGACCGGCTGTTCTCGTTCCGCACGACCCGGCCGCGGAGCTTGCGCTTCCGGTCGGGGGAATTCGTGATGATCGGGCTCGCGGGGGACGCCGGCCGGCCGGTGCTGCGCGCCTATTCCATCGCCTCGCCCTCCTGGGACGAGGAGCTCGAGTTCTACTCGATCAAGGTGCAGGACGGGCCGCTGACCTCGAAGCTCCAGCACATCCGCCCCGGCGACCGGATCATCCTCAAGCCGAAGCCCGTGGGCACGCTCGTCCACGACGCGCTCCTGCCCGGGCGGCGCATCTGGTTCTTCGCCACCGGCACCGGCATCGCGCCCTTCGCCTCGCTGATCCGCGACCCCGAGACCTACGAGAAGTTCGAAGAGGTGATCCTGACGCACCCCTGCCGCGA
>DAINOF010000115.1:0-8933 GCA_036735505.1 Paracoccaceae bacterium | reverse complement strand
GGGTGTCGCCCTTCTTCATTCCGGGGGCGCTCATCAACCTCGTGAGCGGGCAGGTGTCGATCCGCTATGGCTTCAAGGGGCCGAACCATGCGGTGGTGACGGCCTGTTCCACGGGGGCGCATGCCATCGGCGACGCGGCGCGGATGATCATGTGGGGCGATGCCGACGTGATGGTGGCGGGCGGGGCGGAAAGCCCGATCTCGGAGATCGGGATCGCCGGGTTCAACGCCTGCAAGGCCCTGTCGACGAAGCGCGGGAACGAGCCCGAGCGCGCCTCGCGCCCCTATGACGCGGACCGGGACGGCTTCGTGATGGGCGAGGGCGCGGGCGTCGTGGTGCTCGAGGCGTACGAGCACGCGAAGGCGCGGGGGGCGCAGATTTATGCCGAGGTGCTGGGCTACGGGATGTCGGGCGACGCCTGGCATATCACCGCGCCATCGGAGGACGGGGAGGGGGCCGAGCGCTGCATGCGGGCGGCGCTCAGGATGGCGAAGCTCGAGCCCGACTCGGTCGATTACATCAACGCGCACGGGACCTCGACGATGGCCGACACGATCGAGCTGGGCGCGGTCGAGCGGATGATGGGAGAGGCCGCGGCGAAGGCCACGATGTCGTCCACGAAGTCCTCGATCGGGCATCTCCTGGGGGCGGCGGGCGCGGTGGAGGCGATCTTCTCGATCCTCGCGCTGCGCGACCAGGTGGCGCCGCCGACGATCAACCTCGACAATCCGGCCGTCGAGCCGAAGCTCGATCTTGCGCCAAACGCCAGGCGCGAGCGGCGGATCGACGTGGCGCTGTCGAATTCCTTCGGCTTCGGAGGCACCAACGCCTCGCTGGTGCTCGGGCGGGGGCCGGGCTGATGTGGAAGAGCCTTGCCGCCAACGGTCTGACGCTACTGATCCTTCTGCTCGTGACGGTAGCCGGGGTGATCGCCTGGGGGCAGGCCCAGTACCGGGCGGCGGGGCCGCTTGCCTCGCCGATCTGCCTGCGCGTCGAGAGCGGCTGGACGATGCGGCGCGTGGCCGACGTCCTTGAGGGGGAAGGGGCGGTCACGAGCCCCGCGATCTTCCGCATGGGCGCGGACTACGAGGAGAAGTCCCGGCTTCTGAAGGCGGGGAGCTTCCTGGTGCCGGAAGGCGCCTCGATGGCCGAGATCGTGGACATCGTCACGCGCGGCGGCGCCTCGACCTGCGGGACCGAGGTGGTCTACCGGATCGGCGTGGCGGCGCAGGGGATCGAGGTGCGGTCGCTCGACCCCGCGACGCAGCGCTTCGAGACGCTGGCCGGCTTCGATCCGGCCGCCGATCCGGTGGCGCCCGAGTATGTCGAGGTGCGCGAGGAGGCCGATACGCGCTACCGCATTGCGCTCGCCGAGGGGGTGACGAGCTGGCAGGTGGTCGAGGCGTTGCGGCTGGCGGACTTCCTGACGGGCGAGGTGGCGGAGGTGCCGCCCGAGGGCACGCTCGCGCCCGAGAGCTACGAGGTCACCGCCGGTACGGCGCGGGCGGATGTGCTGGGCGAAATGGCGGCGCTGCAGGCGCGGCGGATCGAGGAGGTCTGGGCGAACCGGGACGAGGACCTGCCGATCGACACGCCCGAGGAGGCGCTGATCCTGGCCTCGATCATCGAGAAGGAGACCGGGGTCGCCGAGGAGCGGGGGCGGGTGGCGAGCGTCTTCGTGAACCGGCTGCGCGAGGGTATGCGGCTGCAGACCGACCCGACCGTGATCTACGGCGTGACCGAGGGGCGGGGTGTGCTGGGACGGGGCCTGAGGCAAAGCGAGCTGCGCCGGGAGACGCCGTGGAACACCTATGTGATCTTCGGCCTGCCGCCCACGCCGATCGCCAACCCGGGGATCGAGTCGCTCCGGGCTGCCGTCAGCCCCGAGGAGACGGATCTTCTGTTCTTCGTCGCCGACGGGACCGGCGGGCACGCCTTCGCCCGGACGCTCGCCGAGCATAACGAGAACGTGGCGCGCTGGCGCGAGATCGAGCGGGAGCAGGAGGCGACCGAGCCGTGAGGATTGCCGGGCTTCACCATGTGGCGGTGATCGCTTCGGACTACGCCCGGTCGCGGGACTTCTACACCCGGGTTCTTGGGCTTGCGGTGGTCGCGGAGCACTTCCGGGAGGAGCGGGAGTCGTGGAAGCTCGACCTTGCGGTGCCGGGGGGCGGGCAGGTGGAGCTGTTCTCGTTCCCGGAGGTTCCGCCGCGGCCGTCGCGGCCCGAGGCGGCGGGGCTGAGGCATCTGGCCTTCGCGGTGGAGGACCTGGCGGCCGACGTCACTGCGCTCGAGGCCGAGGGCGTTGAGGTCGAGCCGGTGCGGGTGGACCCCTACACGGGCAGGCGGTTCACGTTCTTCGCCGATCCGGACGGCTTGCCCCTGGAACTCTACGAGGCGGGGTCTCGGTAAGAATTCGTTAAATCTTCCGTGCGGTTGGCGCCTGCAACCTCAGATTTAGCGCTTGACACTCCGCACGCTCTCAGGTATATCTTGAGGCAAGCTAGAAGAAGTGGGCGAGCGGCACGGGGTGACCCGGCGCCGCTTTTTCATTTCTCTCGTACGGAGATCCGTATGAGAGGCAGGTTCCACCACATGGCACTGATCACACCCTTCCGGGACGAGGGGAAGACGACGGCCGACCTTCTGAAGGTCGCCAACGACCACTACGAGGACGCCATCGGGGCGCTGCAGGCCGTCAAGCTCTACCTGAAAGAGGGCACCGACCTGTCGCCGTCCGAGATCGCGCGGACGGCTGCGGATCTTCGCAAGGCGACGCAGACGCTGTTCGACGAAAGGAAACGACTTGAGGACCAGCGCAGGAAGGAGGCCGGAGTCGTCCACGACTTCGGACTCGACTTCGACGCGGCACGGGACGAGATCGGGCGCCGCCTGGATCGTCTCCGAGCCGCCCGAGGTGCAGGCGGCGTTTCTGGATGAGTTGAGCGAGGGAGCGCTTCTGGCGCTCCCTTTCCTGTTCGAGTTCTGGGCGCTGCCGCACCAGCTGCCCCCCGAGGGGGACTGGAAGACCTGGGTGATCATGGGCGGGCGCGGCGCGGGCAAGACCCGCGCCGGGGCCGAATGGGTCAGGGCCGAGGTCGAGGGGCCGCGGCCCCTCGATGCCGGGCGCTCGCGGCGGGTCGCTCTGGTGGGCGAGACGATCGAGCAGGCGGTGACGGTGATGGTGGAGGGCGAGAGCGGCATCCTCGCGTGCTCGCCCCCCGATCGGCGGCCGCTCTGGGACGGGACGCGGAAGCGGCTTCTCTGGCCGAACGGGGCGGAGGCGCGGGTCTATTCTGCGCATGACCCCGAGCGGCTGCGGGGGCCGCAGTTCGACGCGGCCTGGGTCGACGAGCTGGCAAAGTGGAAGCGGGCCGAGGAGGCCTGGGACATGCTCCAGTTCGCGCTGCGGCTGGGGGAGCATCCCCGGCAGGTGGTCACGACGACGCCGCGGGGCGTGGGGGTGCTGAAGTCGATCCTCGCGCGGGACTCGACCGTCGTGACCCATGCGCCGACCGAGGCGAACGCGGCGCATCTCGCGGCGTCGTTCCTTGCGGAGGTGCGGGCGCGCTACGAGGGAACGCGGCTTGGCCGGCAGGAGCTCGACGGCGTGCTGCTCGAGGATGTCGAGGGGGCGCTCTGGACCTTCGCGATTCTGGAGGGATGCCGGGTGGACATGGCGCCCGGGCTCGACCGGGTGGTGGTCGCGGTCGATCCGCCGGTGACGGGGCACGGGGCCTCGGACGAGTGCGGGATCATTGTCGTGGGGGCCGAGACGCGAGGGAGCCCGCGGGAGTGGCGGGCGGTGGTTCTCGAGGATGCCACGGTGTCGGGCGCCTCGCCGCAGGTCTGGGCCGAGGCGGCGCTCGATGCGATGCGGCGCCACGGGGCGGACCGGCTGGTGGCCGAGGTGAACCAGGGCGGCGATCTGGTGGAGACGCTGGTGCGGAACATCGACCCGCTGGTGCCCTATCGCGGCGTGCGGGCCTCGAAGGGCAAGGCCGCACGGGCCGAGCCGGTGGCGGCGCTCTACGAGCAGGGGCGGGTGCGGCATGTGCCGGGGCTCAAGCTGCTCGAGGCACAGCTCTGCCGGATGACGGTGCGGGGATACGAGGGGAAGGGGTCGCCCGACCGGGTCGACGCGCTGGTCTGGGCGGTTCAGGAGCTTCTGCTCGATCCGGCCGCGCACTGGCGGCAGCCGCGGGTGCGGACGCTGGTCTGAGGCGGCCCCCAACCCGGCCCTCCCCCGCAGGCGGGGGAGGGAGGCGCCCGGCTCGCCGCATGGGACGCCGATCGGACGACGTGCTTCCCTCCCCCGCGGGCGGGGGAGGGGCAGGGAGGGGGTCCCCCTCCACGGGCGGAGAGCGAGGAGAGATCGCGCATGTTCGACTTCCTGAAGCGGGCGCCGGAGGCGGCGCCCGAGGCGAAGGCCTCTGCCGCGGGGCGGGTCATCGCCTTCGCCGGCTCGGGGCGCGTGGTATGGTCGCCGCGCGATACGGGCAGCCTCGCGCGGGCGGGCTTTGCCGGGAACCCGGTGGGCTTCCGGGCCGTCAAGCTGATCGCCGAGGCGGCGGCGGCCCTGCCGCTTGTCGTCCAGGACCGGGCGCGGCGCTACGAGGACCATCCGGTCCTGCGTCTGGTCCTGCGTCCAAATCCGGGGCAGGGGAAGGCCGAGCTTTTCGAGGCGCTCTACGGCCAGATCCTCCTGACCGGGAACGGCTATGTGGAGGCGGTCACCGGCGCCGAGGGCGCGCCGGAGGAACTGCATGTCCTGCGCTCGGACCGCATGAGCCTGATCCCCGGACCGGATGGCTGGCCGGTGGCCTACGAATACACGGTGGGCGCCAAGGCGCACCGGTTCCGGGTCGGCGAGGGCCCGTCGCCCGTTTGCCACATCAAGAGTTTCCATCCGCAGGACGACCATTACGGGCTGTCGCCGCTGCAGGCGGCGGCACAGGCGCTCGACGTGCACAACTCGGCCTCGACCTGGTCGAAGGCGCTTCTCGACAATGCCGCGCGGCCCTCGGGCGCGATCGTCTACAAGGGTGCTGACGGGCAGGGGGCGCTTTCGGCCGACCAGTACGACAGGTTGCTCCACGAGATGGAGACGCAGCATCAGGGCGCGCGGAACGCGGGGCGGCCGATGCTGCTGGAAGGCGGGCTCGACTGGAAGCCCATGGGCTTCTCGCCCTCCGACATGGAGTTCCACAAGACCAAGGAGGCGGCCGCGCGCGAGATCGCGGTGGCCTTCGGGGTGCCGCCGATGCTGCTCGGCCTGCCGGGCGAGGCGACCTATGCCAACTACCAGGAGGCGCATCGTGCCTTCTACCGGCTGACGGTCCTGCCGCTTGTCCATCGCGTCACGGCGGCGGTGGCGCATTGGCTGTCGGAGTTCACGGGCGAGGCGGTCGAGATCCGTCCGGACCTCGACCAGGTGCCGGCTCTGGCCGCCGAGCGGGAGGGGCTCTGGAAGCGGATCGGAGAAGCCGGCTTCCTGACGGATGCGGAGAAGCGGCAGCTTCTGGGGCTGCCGCCGATTGCCGAGGAGGATGAGACGTGAGCGGCAAGGGGCTGAGGATGAAGGACTTCGCGGAGGAGCTCGAGCACAAGTTCGCGCGGATCGGGGGCGAGGTGTCCGTCACCGGCGGGACGGTGATCGAGGGCTACGCCTCGCTTTTCGGGCGGCGCGACCAGGGGGGCGACGTGGTCGCGCCCGGGGCCTACGGGCGGTCGCTGAAGGCGCTCGAGGCCGCGGGAGGCCGGGTGAAGATGCTCTGGCAGCACGACCCCGCCGAGCCCATCGGCGTCTGGGACGAGGTGCGCGAGGATGACCGGGGGCTCTGGGTCAAGGGCCGGCTCCTGACGGATGTGGGCCGTGCGCGCGAGGCGGCGGCGCTGATCGCGGCCGGCGCCATCGACGGGCTGTCGATCGGGTATCGCACCGTGCGGGCCACGAAAGATGACCGGGGCCGACGGAGCCTCGACGAGCTGGAGCTGTGGGAGGTGTCGCTTGTCACCTTCCCGATGCTTCCCGACGCGCGGGTGGGCGCCAAGGGCGAGAGCCCGGAGGCGGCCCTGATGCGTGACCTGGCGGCGGCCCTTCGGGGTGCGCGGCAAAGGCTGGCCGGCCTCTGACGCCGGCGATCTCAACCCTCAAGATCAGGACAGGACGATGAGCAAGACCGAGACGAAGGCTCGGGCCGGGACGGGTATGTCCGGGGCCGGGGATCCCGCCGCCGAGGTGAGGGAGGCCCTGACGGGCTTCATGGGCGACATCACCGAACGACTTCAGAAACAGGAAGAGCGACTGACCATGCTGGATCGGAAATCCATCGCGACGCGCCGTCCGGCGCTGGCCACCTCCGCGGATGCCGAGGCGCCGCACCAGAAGGCCTTCGAGGCCTATGTCCGCACGGGTGAGGACGGGGCGCTGCGCGGGCTTGTCCTCGAGGGCAAGGCGCTGAGCACCGCGGTGGCGGGCGACGGCGGTTTCCTCGTCGACCCGCAGATGTCGGACACGATCCGGAGCGTCCTGCGCTCGACGGCCTCGCTCCGCCAGGTGGCCACCGTCGTCAACGTCGACGCGGTGTCCTACGACGTGCTGATCGACCGCACCGAGGCGGCCTCGGCCTGGACGGTCGAGACCGGCTCGGTGGCCGAGACCGACACGCCGAACCTCGAGCGGATCGTCATTCCGCTGCACGAGCTCTCGGCGATGCCGAAGGCGTCGCAGCGGCTTCTGGACGATGCGGCCTTCGACGTGGAGACCTGGCTCGCGGGGCGGATCGCGGAGCGGTTCGCGCGGGCCGAGGCCGCGACCTTTGTGAACGGCGACGGCGTGAACAAGCCCCGCGGGTTTCTGAACCGTCCGCAGGTGGCCAACAGCGCCTGGGCCTGGGGGTCGCTCGGCTTCATCCCGACCGGCGCGGCGGGCGCCTTCGTGGCCTCGAACCCGGCCGACGTGCTCATCGACCTCGTCTATGCGCTTGGCGCGCAGTACCGCGCGCGGGCGACCTTCGTGATGAACTCGCGCACCGCGGGCGTCGTGCGGAAGCTCAAGGACGCAGACGGGCGGTTCCTCTGGGCGGACGGTCTGGCAGCGGGCGAACCCGCGCGGCTTCTGGGCTACAGCGTCCTGATCCTCGAGGACATGCCCGACATCGCGGCGGGCGCGGCGGCCATCGCCTTCGGCGACTTCGCGGCGGGCTACACCGTGGCCGAGCGCCCGGACCTTCGCATCCTGCGCGACCCGTTCTCGGCCAAGCCCCATGTCCTCTTCTACGCGACCAAGCGCGTGGGCGGCGACGTGAGCGACTTCGCTGCGATCAAGCTCCTGAGATTCTCGGCCTCGTAAGGCGCCGGGAGTGGCCGGGCCGGGATCCTCGGGTTCCGGTCCGGTCGGTGGGCGTGCGTCCGCGAGTTTCCGCGTCGTCTAGCTGCTCCCCTCCGTCCGAGCGGCGCGGGGGCGCGCGCCCATCACCAGATGCCCCGGAGGGGCGGGAGTTTCGGAGAAATTTGCATGATGCTGGTCGAGCAGACATCGGTGCCCATGGAGGCGCTGCCTCTCGCGGCGCTCAGGGATCATCTGCGGCTCGGCTCCGGGTTCGCGGACGACGCGCTCCAGGACGGGGTCCTCGAAGGGTGCCTTCGCGCCGCCATGGCGGCGGTGGAGGCGCGAACGGGAAAGGCGCTTCTGGCGCGGGTCTGGCGCTGGTCGGTGACGGCCTGGCGCGATCTCGGGCGGCAGGTGCTGCCCGTGGCGCCCGTGCCCGCCGTCACGGGCTTCGCGATCCGCGACATGAACGGGGTCGAGACGCCGGTCCCGCCCGAGCGCTGGCGGCTCGAGGCGGACCTGCACCGGCCGTCGATCGTGTCGACGGGGCTCGTGCTGCCGACGATCCCGGTGGGCGGCGCGGCGGAGATCACCTTCGAGGGCGGCTTCGGGCCCGAGTGGACCGACGTTCCGGCCGACCTGCGGCAGGCGGTGATGCTGCTGGCCGCGCATTACTACGAGTACCGGCACGAGGTGGCCCTGAGCGGCGGGATCCCGCAGGGCGTCGCCGCGCTGATCGAGCGGTACCGCAACCTGCGGCTCTTCGGGGGGGCCGGACGATGAGGCTCAACCGGCGGCTGGTGCTCGAGGAGGTCGAGCGGGTGCCCGACGGCGCGGGCGGCTTCGCCGAGGTCTGGGTCACGCGGGGCGTGCTCTGGGGGCATGTGAAGGCCGGTGCGGGGCGTGAGGCGGCGGCGGACTTTGCGACGCTCTCGACGGTGCCCTACCGCATCACGGTGCGGGCCGCGCCCATGGACGCGCCGTCGCGGCCGAAGCCCGACCAGCGGTTCCGGGAGGGGGCGCGGATGTTCCGCATCCTGGCCGTGACCGAGGAGGAGGGGGCGGGGACCTACCTCGTCTGCTTCGCGCGCGAGGAGGTGGCGGCATGAGCTATGGCATGGCGGCCGCGCTTCAGGCGGCGGTCTATCGGCGGCTTTCGGGGGATGCGGCGCTGGCCGCTCTCGTGAACGGGGCGGTCTACGACGTGGTGCCGGCGGGGCCGGTGCCGGGGACCTATGTGTCGCTGGGGCCGGAGGACGTGCGCGACCGGTCGGACAAGACCGGGCGCGGGGCCGAGCACCGCTTTACCGTCAGCGTGGTGACGGATGCGGCCGGGTTCCAGACGGCGAAAGCGGCGGCGGGAGCGGCGTCGGACGCGCTTCTGGGCGGGGCGATGACGCTCTCGCGGGGGCGGGTTGTGGCGATCGAGTTTCTCTCGGCCCGGGCGCGGCGCGTCCGGGCGGGCGACGTGCGGCGGATCGACGTGACGTTCCGCGCGCGAGTGGAAGACGATATCTGAACGAGGTGAGAGATGGCAGCGCAGGCTGGGAAAGACCTTCTGATCAAGATCGACCTGACCGGCGGCGGGCAGTTCGAGACC
>DAINOF010000114.1:6197-8953 GCA_036735505.1 Paracoccaceae bacterium | reverse complement strand
GTGATCGCGGCGCAGCGGGTGCCGCCGTCGGCCTGGATCACGTCGCAATCCACCACGATCTGCCGCTCGCCCATCGCGACCCGGTCCACGGCGGCCCGCAGCGAGCGGCCGACCAGCCGCTGGATCTCCTGCGTCCGGCCCGACTGCCCGTCCTTCGCCTCGCGCTTCATCCGCGTATGCGTGGCGCGCGGCAGCATCCCGTATTCGGCCGTCACCCAGCCGAGCCCGGTGTTCTTCAGGAACGGCGGTACCCGCTCGTCCACCGACGCCGTGCAGAGCACATGCGTGTCGCCCACCTTGATGAGGCAGGACCCCTCGGCATGCCGCGTCACCCCCGTCTCTATTGAAATCGGGCGCATTTCATCCATCTGACGTCCTGACGGGCGCATCGCATGTCCTTTCGGCTGGGTGGCCGGGTCATACCTGCGGCCGGCGCGCCAGCGCAAGGCCGATTGACGGGCCCCCGGGCTTCACTCTAATTGCTCCGCCCGTTCGGGATGGCAGATGAACGACCGCGCGCAGATCCTTTCGCAGATGAACGACCGGAGCCGCGAGGTCTTCCGCCGGATCGTCGAGGGCTACCTCGATTCCGGCGACCCCGTGGGGTCCCGCACCCTCACCCGGACCATGTCCGAGAAGGTGAGCGCCGCGACGATCCGCAACGTCATGCAGGACCTAGAATACCTTGGCCTCCTCGACAGCCCGCACGTCTCGGCGGGCCGTATCCCCACGCAGATGGGCTTGCGGATGTTCGTCGACGGCATCCTCGAGGTGGGCGAAGTCTCGGCGCTCGACCGCGAGAAGATCGACGCCACGCTAAACTCGAACGAACGCGATGTGGGCGCCATGCTCGACCGTGTCGGCGCGGCGCTGTCGGGGCTCACGCACGGCGCGAGCCTCGTCCTCACCCCCAAGCACGAGGCGCCGATCCGCCACATCGAGTTCGTGAGCCTCGCGGCCGACCGCGCGCTCGTCGTGCTGGTCTTCGCCGACGGGCATGTGGAAAACCGCGTCTTCGTGCCGCCGCCGGGGCAGACGCCGTCGTCGATGCGCGAGGCCGCGAACTTCCTCAACGCCATCGCCGAGGGCAAGACGCTTTCTGACCTCCGCGCGACGTTCCAGCAGCAGGTCGCCGCCCGCCGCCGCGAGCTTGACGCGCTGGCGGCGACGCTGATCGAATCGGGCGTGGCGGTGTGGGAGAACGAGGGCGAGCCCTATGAACGGCTGATCGTGCGCGGGCGCTCCAACCTCCTGGAAGGCAGCGAGGCGGCAGTGGACCTCGAACGCATCCGGCAGCTCTTCGACGATCTCGAACGCAAGCGCGACATCGCCGAATTCCTCGAACTCGCCGAAGCCGGCGAAGGCGTGCGCATCTTCATCGGGTCAGAGAACAAACTCTTTTCGCTTTCGGGTTCCTCTCTGGTCGTCTCTCCATATATGAACGCGGACCGGAAAGTGATCGGCGCGGTGGGCGTCATCGGGCCGACGCGGCTCAACTATGGCCGAATCGTCCCGATCGTGGATTACACGGCACAACTTGTCGGACGGCTCCTGTCCGACCGCGGCTGAAGGTGAAGGCATGGGCAAGGCGAAGACGGAAGACCAGATGATCGAAGAGCAGGCCGATCAGACGTTCGCAGAGCCGTCATCGGACGTCGCGGAAGAGACCGACGGGGTGTCGGGCGAGGCCTCTCCCGAAGCGGATGAGATCGAGGCGCTGCGCGCGGAACGCGACATGCTGCGCGACCGCTTCATGCGGGCGCTCGCCGACGCCGAGAACGCGCGCAAGCGCAGCGAACGCGACCGGCGCGAGGCCGAGCAGTACGGCGGCTCGAAGCTCGCCCGCGACATGCTCTCGGTCTTCGACGCACTCCGCCGCGCGCTCGAGACGATGCAGGACAAGGCGACCGAGGCTGACAAGCCTGTCCTCGAAGGCATCGAGCTGACCATGCGCGAGATCACGAACGTCTTCCGCAAGCACGGGATCGAGCCCATCGAGCCCGCCGTGGGCGATGCCTTCGACCCCCAGTTGCACCAGGCGATGTTCGAGGCCCCCGTCCCGGGCACCAAGGCCGGCGACATCCTTCAGGTGATGGCGGTGGGCTTCATGATCCACGACCGTCTCCTGCGCCCCGCGCAGGTCGGCGTCAGCTCGATGCCCCGGTCGTGAGCGCCTTCAGCGCATAGACGAGCTCGAGCGCGGCCTTCGGCGTCAGCTCGTCGGGATGCACCCCGGCGAGCGCCTCTTCCACCGTCGAGCGTCCTTTCGGCGCGGGTGCGGGCGCACGGGCCACGGCCGAGAACAGCGGCAGGTCATCCACCAGCGCCTTGCGGGCGGCACCCCCCTCCCGCTCGCCCTTCTCGAGCGCGTCGAGAACGACCCGCGCCCGCTCGATCACCGACGCGGGCAGTCCGGCGAGCTTTGCCACCTGCACGCCGTAGCTGCGGTCCGCCGCGCCCTTCCGGACCTCGTGGAGGAAGATCACCTCCCCCTCCCATTCCTTGACGGCCACGGTTGCGTTCTCGACCCCCGCCAGCGTCTCGGCGAGCGCCGTCAACTCGTGGTAATGCGTGGCGAAGAGCGCCCGGCAGCGGTTCACCTCGTGCAGGTGCTCGAGCGTCGCCCAGGCGATCGACAGCCCGTCATAGGTCGCCGTTCCCCGTCCGATCTCGTCGAGGATCACCAGCGCCCGGTCGTCGGCCTGGTTGAGGATCGCCGCCGTCTCGACCATCTCGACCATGAAGGTCGACCGCCC
>DAINOF010000114.1:0-6097 GCA_036735505.1 Paracoccaceae bacterium | reverse complement strand
GCGCGGCTCAGGTCCACCACCGGCCGCGCCCAGTCCGCGACCGCCGCCATCTCGGCCAAGGCTGCCGCCACATCCACCTCCGCGAGCGCCGCAGCGGCAGCCGAGATCGCCCCCGCCCGCTCCAGAACCACGCCGCTCAAGCTGGAATAGAGCCGCTTCTCGATCTCCAGCGCCCGCCCCCCGGCATTCAGGATGCGCGTCTCCATCTCCGATAGCGGCACGGTCGTGAACCGCACGGCATTGGCGATGGTCTGGCGGTGGATGAAGGTCTCCGACAAGGGCGGCGACAGCATCCGTTCCGCATGGGTCGCCGTCGTCTCGATGAAATAGCCCAGCACGTTGTTGTGCCGGATCTTCAGCGACACGACCCCCGTCTCGCGGGCATAGTCCGCCTGCATCCCCGCGATCACGCCGCGCCCCTCGTCGCGAAGCTCCCGCGCCTCGTCCAGTTCAGCGTCGTAGCCAGCCGCGATGAACCCCCCGTCGCGCGTGAGCAACGGGGGCTCGGCAACCAGAGCCGCATCCAGGAGCGCCACGATTTCCTCGTGTCCCTGCAACGCCTCTGCCACCTCTGCAAAGACCTCGGGCAGCATCCCCGCCAAAACTGCCGCCTGCGCCAGCCCGCCCCGGATCGCGGCCAGATCACGCGGTCCACCCCGGTCGAGTGCAAGACGCGACAAGGCCCGGTCGATGTCCGGCACGGCGCGAAGCTTCGCCCGAAGCGCGCCCCGCACCTCGGGTGCCTCCACCAGAGCGTCGAGCTTCCCGAGCCTGTCCTGAATCACGGCGAGATCCCGCGACGGCCCGCCGATCCGCCGCTCCAGCAGCCGCCCGCCCCCCGCCGTCACCGTCCGGTCGATCGCGTGCAGGAGCGACCCCTCGCGCCCGCCCGACAAGGCCCGCGTCAACTCCAGGTTCCGCCGCGTCGCCGCGTCGATCTGGACGCTGGCCGTTTCCACCTCCCGCTGCGGCGGCCGCAGGAGCGGCAAGCGCCCCCGCTGGGTCAGCTCCAGGTAGGCGACGATGGCGCCCATCGCCCCGACCTCGGCCCGGCCGAAGGCCCCGAAGGCATCGAGCGTCCCCACGCCCAGCGCCGACAACAGCCGCGCCTCGGCCGAAGTGCTGTCGAAACTCGCCCGTGCCAAGGGTGTTACCGCAGCCCCGGACTCGGATACGATCCCGGCCAAAGCCGGCTCCAACGCCTCCGGCACCAGCACCTCGGACGGCCCGAGCCGCGCCAGTTCCGGCCCCAGCCGAACGCCCGAACAGGGCGCCACCCGGAACGCCCCCGTGGAGATGTCGACCCAAGCCAGCGCCCCCTCGCCCCGCACCTCGCAGAAGGCGGCCAGGAAGTTGTGCCGCCGCGCCTCGAGGAGGCTCTCCTCGGTCAGCGTCCCGGGCGTCACCAGCCGCACCACGTCGCGCTTCACGACCGACTTCGACCCGCGCTTCTTCGCCTCGGCCGGGTCCTCCATCTGCTCGGCAATGGCGACCCGGAACCCCTTGCGGATCAGCGTGAGCAGGTAGCTCTCGGCCGCATGAACCGGCACGCCGCACATCGGGATATCCTCGCCCAGATGCTTGCCGCGCTTGGTCAGCGCGATGTCCAGCGCCGCCGCCGCCGCCACCGCGTCGTCGAAGAACATCTCGTAGAAATCGCCCATCCGGTAGAACAGCAGCGCGTCCCTGTACCCCGACTTGATGTCGAGATACTGGGCCATCATCGGTGTCGTGCCGTCGTCCGCGCTCATCGTCCCCCCGGGTGGCCGGGACCTTACGAAAGCCCCCGCGCCATCGGAAGCCCGGAAACGCCGTTGCGCCCCCCGCCGCTCACCCGCTAAGCATCCCGAACGCCGGGGAGGGCACCATGACCAGAATGAAGATCAGCCGCGAGGACGCGCTCCGCTTCCATCTCGAACCCACCCCCGGCAAGCTCGAGGTCGTCGCCACCGTCCCCATGGCGACCCAGCGCGACCTCAGCCTCGCCTATTCCCCCGGCGTCGCGGTGCCGTGCGAGGAAATCGCCGCCCATCCTGAAACGGCCTACGACTACACGACCAAGGGCAACCTCGTCGCCGTCATCTCGAACGGCACGGCGGTCCTCGGCCTCGGCAACCTCGGCGCGCTGGCCTCGAAGCCCGTGATGGAGGGCAAGTCGATCCTGTTCAAGCGCTTCGCCGACGTGAACTCGATCGACATCGAGCTCGACACCGAGGACCCGGACGCCTTCATCCAGGCCGTCCGCCTCATGGCCCCCACCTTCGGCGGCATCAACCTCGAGGATATCAAGGCGCCCGAGTGCTTCATCATCGAGCAGGCGCTGAAGGAACAGCTCGAAATTCCAGTGTTCCATGACGACCAGCACGGTACCGCCGTGATCTGCGCTGCGGGCCTCATCAACGCGCTGCACCTGACGGGCAAGAGGATCGAGGAGGTGCGCATCGTCCTGAACGGCGCCGGCGCGGCCGGGATCGCCTGCATCGAGCTTCTGAAGACCATGGGCGCCCGGCACGACAACTGTATCGTCGTGGACACCAAGGGCGTGATCTGGCAAGGCCGCACCGAGGGCATGAACCAGTGGAAATCGGCCCATGCGGTGAAGACCGAGGTCCGCACGCTGGAAGAGGCGATGACGGGCGCCGACGTCTTCCTCGGCGTCTCCGTCAAGGGCGCCGTCACGGCCGAGATGGTCCTCAGCATGGCGCCCGACCCGGTCATCTTCGCCATGGCCAACCCCGACCCCGAGATCACGCCCGAGGAGGCGCATGGCATCCGCGCCGACGCCATCGTCGCCACCGGCCGGTCCGACTACCCCAATCAGGTCAACAACGTCCTGGGCTTCCCCTATCTCTTCCGCGGCGCGCTCGACATCCACGCCCGCGCGATCAACGACGAGATGAAGATCGCCTGCGCCAGGGCCCTCGCGGCGCTGGCGCGCGAGGACGTGCCCGACGAGGTCGCGCTCGCCTACGGCCGCAAGCTCGCCTTCGGGCGCGACTACATCATCCCCACGCCCTTCGACCCGCGCCTCATCCACCGCATCCCGCCCGCCGTGGCGAAGGCAGGCATGGACACCGGCGCCGCCCGCCGCCCCATCGTGGACATGGAGGCCTACACCCAGTCCCTCAAGGCCCGGATGGACCCGACCGCCTCCATCCTCCAGGGCCTCACCGCCCGCGCCCGCGCCGCCCAGGCCACGATGATCTTCGCCGAAGGCGACGACCCCCGCGTTCTCCGCGCCGCCGTCGCCTACCAGCGGAACGGCTTCGGCAAGGCCCTCGTCATCGGCCGCGAACCCGACGTTACGGAAAAGCTCACCGCCGAGGGGCTGGCCGACGCGGTCCGCGAACTCGAGGTGGTCAACGCCGCCAACACCGAGCACCTCGAGACCTACAAGGCGTTCCTCTACCGCCGCCTCCAGCGCAAGGGCTTCGACACGCACGACGTCCACCGCCTCGCCGCCCGCGACCGCCACGTCTTCGGCGCGCTGATGCTGGCCCACGGCCATGGCGATGCGCTGGTGACAGGGGCCACCCGCAAGTCCGCCCATGTCCTCGAGCTCATCAACCATGTCTTCGAGGCCAACGCCGAAGCCGGCGCGGTCGGCGTCACCGCCGTTCTCCACAAGGGCCGGATCGTGCTCATCGCCGACACGCTCGTTCACGAATGGCCCGACGAGGAAGACCTGGCCGACATCGCCGAGGCCGGGACCGAGGTCGCCCGGATGCTCGGGCTCGAGCCGCGCGTGGCCTTCCTGTCGTTCTCGACCTTCGGCTACCCCGTCAGCGAACGGGCCGAGAAGATGCACCGCGCACCCCGCGTCCTCGAACGCCGCGGCGTCGACTTCGAGTTCGAGGGCGAGATGACGGTGGACGTCGCCCTCAACCCGAAGGCCATGGCACAGTACCCCTTCTCGCGCCTCACCGGCCCCGCGAACGTCCTCGTCGTCCCGGCGCGCCACTCGGCCTCGATCTCGGTCAAGCTGATGCAGGAGATGGCGGGCGCTACCGTGATCGGCCCGATCCTGACGGGCGTCGACAAGCCGATCCAGATCTGCGCCACGGTCTCGACGGTGAACGACATCCTGAACATGGCCGTGCTGGCCGCCTGCAACGTGAGGTAGGCCCCCCACCTGTCCTCCCCCCGCGCTGCGGGGGGAGGGACCCGCGACGACCTCCAACGCCGGCGCCTCCCTCCCCCGCGTTGCGGGGGAGGGATGGGGAGGGGGCGGCGGTTACCCCGCGAAGGGCGCGGCCTGTCCCCAAAGCTCCCGAACCCGCTGATCCCGCCCGCAGGCGTCGCGATAGAGGTCATAGGCCGTTGCCTTCGACCGGGGCCCGAAGCGGGTCAGGATCAGGTCGCCGCTCTTGTAGTAATCCTGATGATAGTCCTCGGCCTCGTAGAACGGCGCCTCGTCCAGCACCGGCGTCACGATCTCGCGCCCAAGCTCCGCCTCCGCCCGGGCGATCGCCGCCTCCGCAGCGCGCCGCTCCTCCGCACCGTCCACGAAGATCGCGGTGCGATAGCTCTCGCCCCGGTCGCAGAACTGCCCGCCCGCATCCGTGGGATCGACCGACCGCAGGAACAGGTCCAGGATCTGGGCGTAGCTGATCACCGAGGGGTCGTAGGCGATCTCCACCGCCTCGTAATGGCCGGTCCCCCCGCCCGTCACCTGGCGGTAGGTCGGGTTCGCGACCGTCCCGCCGGTATAGCCCGACACGACCTCCTGCACGCCGCGGACCTTCTCGAAATCGGCCTCGACACACCAGAAGCAGCCGCCCGCGACGATCGCCGTTTCGGTCGTCTGCGCCTCGGCGATGCCGACATGCGCCGCATGGCTGAGCACGACCGCCCCGGCGAGTAACGCAGTCTTGAGCCCGTGAAGAGGGTGGATCATCGCTTGTCCTCCATTTCCGGCAGTCTCCCGCGCCTCGCGCCCGTCGCGCAACTCAAGCGCCCGTGACCTCACGTGAGGGTGACAGTTGTTTCAGCCGCCCCGCCCCGCTAGCGTCCCTGCGCGGAGGGTCGCCGATGAACGAAGTCAGCACGCATGCCTCGGAAGAGGACGCCCGGAACGAGGCGATCCTCATCTGGGTGAACGGATCCCTGAAACCCAAGGCCGCGGCCACGGTCAGCGTCTACGACTCGGGCTTCATGCTGGGTGACGGCGTCTGGGAAGGTCTGCGCCTCTACGACGGGCGCTGGGCCTTCCTCGACGACCACATCGAGCGCCTGTTCGATGCCGCGCTCGCCATCGACCTCGACATCGCCCGCACGCCCGATCAGGTGAAACAGGCCCTGATTGACACGGCCGAGGCCAACGGCATGACCACCGACGCCCACGCCCGTCTTATGGTTACGCGCGGGGTCAAGCACCGCCCGTTCCAGCACCCCGCCCTGTCGCGCTCGGGCCCCACGATTGTCATCATCATGGAGCACTCGAAGCCCAGAATCCCCCGTCCGATCCGCCTCGCCACCGTGCCGCACCTGCGGGGGCTCCCCATGACGCAGGACCCCAAGCTGAACTCCCATTCCAAGCTCAACTGCATCCTCGCCTGCATCGCGGCCGAGAAGGCGGGCGCGGACGAGGCGCTGATGCTCGACGTCCACGGCTTCGTGAACACGACGAACGCCTGCAACTTCTTCATCGTCCGCAAGGGCGAGGTCTGGACCTCCACCGGCGACTACTGCATGCCCGGCATCACGCGGGCCAAGGTCATCGCGCTCTGCCGGGCGAACGGCATTCCGGTCTTCGAGAAGAACTTCTCGCTGGTCGAGACCTACTCGGCCGAGGAGGCCTTCCTGACCGGCACCTTCGGGGCGCAGACTCCGGTGGGGATGATCGACGGCCGCCGGATCGGCACCGGAGAGATCGGGCCGATGACCCTGCGCCTGCGCGCGCTCTACAAGGACCTCGTCGCCCGCTCCTGAGCCATACGGTTTCCATACGCTTTCCATACGGAGTCCATACGTTGAAGATCGCGATGTGGTCGGGCCCCCGGAACCTCTCGACCGCGATGATGTATGCCTTCGGGAACCGGCCCGACATGGCCGCCTCCGACGAGCCCTTCTACGCCGCCTACCTCGCCGCCACGGG
>DAINOF010000113.1:0-9055 GCA_036735505.1 Paracoccaceae bacterium | reverse complement strand
GGAGAGATCGTGGCCGAGGGCACGCCCGAGGCCGTGGCCGAGGAGCCGCGCAGCCACACGGGCCGGTATCTCAAGGACATGCTCGCCGCCGCCCGCAAGCGGCGCGTCGCGGCCGAATAAGCGCGGCCCGGGGCAAAGAAAAACCCCGCCGAACAGCGTGTTCGGCGGGGTTTTCTGTCCGGAGGGGCGTCCGTTATTCGCGGTTGCCCATGAACTGAAGCAGGAACATGAAGATGTTGATGAAGTTGAGGTAGAGGCTCAGCGCCCCCATGATCCCCGACTTGTCCAGCCACTCCTGATCCGCATACTGCGCATGCGCGATGTACTCGGTCTTCAGCCGCTGAGTGTCGTAGGCGGTAAGGCCCGCGAAGATCAGGAGGCCGATGATCGAGATCGCGAAGGCGATCGCGGGCGATCCGAGGAAGATGTTCACGATCATCGCCACGATGAGGCCGATGAGGCCCATCATCAGGAAGGCGCCCCAGCCCGAGATGTCCTTCTTCGTGGTGTAGCCGTAAAGCGACAGGCCCGCGAAGGCGATGGACGTGACAAGAAAGGTCTGCGCGATCGAGATGCCGGTGAAGGCCGCGAAGATCCACGAGATCGACAGGCCCATGAGCGCCGCGAAGACGTAGAACAGCGACTGCGCGCCGGCGGCCGAGACGCGGTTGATCATCGCGCTGAAGCCGAAGACGAAGATCAGCGGCGCGAACATCGCGGCCCAGCCGAGCAGGTTCGGCTGGAGCGTTGCGGGGTCGCGGAAGATCGACAGGAGCGCATCGTTCGAGCCCACGGCCCAGGCCACGCCGGCCGTGACCAGCATGCCCACGGACATCGTCCCGTAGACCTTGTTCATGTGGGCGCGAAGGCCCTCGTCAATCGCGGCGGCCGTGCGGATGCCTGTCTGGGCACGAGCCGTCTGATACTCAGCCATTGTATAGCCTCCAAAAACGTTGGGCGGGCTGACCCCCGAGGTCCGGCCACCCTTACCCCTGCAAAATGGGGGAAAGCCGGTTGCATTTCAAGATGGTCGGCACCGGAAACAGTCAGTTTTGCAGGGTTTCCCGAGCGCTTCGGGCGGCCGGGCGCCGCCAGCGGTCGGGCACGTCCCACAGGGCGCGGCGCGCCTCGCGCAGGGCCTCATCCTCGGTCAGGCCGATGTCGCGCAGCATGTGCGCGTCGAGTTCGACAAGCCGCGCCCGCTGCCGGCGCAGCGCCTGCGCGGCCACGACCCCGCGCAACAGGCGGTCGAGCAGGCTGCGGGGCGCGTCGCCGCCGCCGGGGGAAAGCGCGAGGATCCGGGTCGCCATGACGTGATCTCCTGTGATGCTCCGCAAGGGAGCGATGATTTTCGTTGATCATCTTCGCGCTTCGTGGATAATCAGTAAAACGAATGTTCTTGAATTGAGACATCACGGGAATCGATATGGCGCGGAACCTCGACCTCACCACCTTGCGCTCGTTCGTCGCCGTCGCCGAGGCAGGGGGCGTGACGCGGGCTGCAGGGTTCCTCCATCTCACGCAGTCGGCCGTCTCGATGCAGCTCAAGCGGCTGGAAGAGGCGCTGGGCGTGGCGCTGCTCGACCGGTCGTCGCGCAGCGTCGCGATCACCGCCGAGGGCGAGCAGCTTCTGGGGTATGCGCGGCGGATGCTCGCGCTGAACGACGAGGCGCTCGCGCGCCTGACGACGGACGCCTACGAGGGCGAGGTGCGGCTCGGCGTGCCGCACGACATCGTCTTTCCGGCCGTCCCGGCGATCCTGCGGCAGTTCGCGGCCGACTTCCCGCGGGTGCGGGTCGTGCTGCACTCGTCCTTCACGAACGACCTTCTGGGCCAGTTCGCGCGCGGGGAGTGCGACCTGATCCTGACCACCGAAGACGGCACCGGCGCCGCGGGCGAGGCGCTGGCCGAACAGGACCTGGTCTGGGTCGGGGCGCCCGGCGGTTCGGCCTGGCGGCAGCGGCCGCTGCGCCTCGCCTTCGAGACCCGCTGCATCTTCCGCCAGAGCGTGCAGGAAGCATTGGAAGCGGCCGGAATTTCATGGGAAATGGCGATCGAGAGCGAACACGCCCGGACCATCGAAGCGAGCCTCATGGCCGATCTCGCCGTGCACGCGATGCTCGCCGCCACGGTCCCGCCGCAGTTCGAGGCGATCCGTCATGGCGGGGCGCTGCCGCCCCTGCCGCGCAAGCGGATCAACCTCTACACCGCCGACGCCGCGCGCAGCCCGGTGGTCGACGCGCTCGCCCATCTCGTGCGGCAGGCCTACCGCGGCTAGATCGTCACCACGACCTTCCCCGTCGCCGCCCGCGTCCGGAGGAGTTCGAACCCCTCGGACGCCCGGTCGAACGGCAGGACATGGCCCACCGCCGGGCGGAGCCGGCCCGCGCGGTACCAGTCGAGTAGCGTGCCGAGGCTCTCCTTGAGCGCCTCGGGCCGGAAGCCCAGGTAGCCGCCCCAGTAGAGCCCGATCACGGCGAGGTTCTTCACGAGGAGGTGGTTGGCCGGGATCTCGGGCGGGGTGCCCGAGGCGAAGCCGATCACGAGGATGCGGCCCTCGGGCTTCGTCGCCCGGAAGGCCGCGCGGAACGCCTCACCGCCGACGGTGTCGAAGACCACGTCGGCCCCGCCCTCGGCCAGCGTGGCGGCACGGATGTCGCGCTGGTCCGTATCGACGAGCACATGCGCACCCGCCGCCCGCGCGGCCTCGAGCTTGGCCGCGCCGCGCGCGCAGGCGATCACCCGCGCGCCCATCTGCGCCCCGATCTCGACCGCCGCCAGCCCGACGCCGCCGCCCGCGCCAAGGACGACCAGCGTCTCGCCCTGGGCGAGGCCGGCGCGGCGGGCGAGCGCCAGATGGCTCGTCCCGTAGGCGATCTGGAAGCCGGCCGCTTCCTCGAAGGGCATGGCGTCGGGCAGGACGAGGCAGCGCGCCGCCGGGAAGGCGCCGTACTCGGCCAGCGCGCCCCGCCCGGAGAACACCGCGACGCGGGTGCCGGGGGCAGGGCCGTCCACGCCGGGGCCGAGCGCCTCGACGGTCCCGGCAAGCTCGAGCCCCGGGGTGAAGGGCAGGGCCGGCATGTCCTGGTAGCTGCCGCGGATCATCAGGAGATCGGCGAAGTTGAGCCCCGCCGCGGCGATTCGCACCAGCGCCTCGCCCGCGCCCGGCACGGGCCGCGGCAGGTCGCGGAGCACCGGATCCCTGCCGTTTTCCTCGACGACAAGCGCCCTCACGATCCCGCAACCCCCGCACGAAGCGACTTGGCAGAAAGCAGCCGAAGCACGAGCGGGCCGGGTCCGGCCGTCACGGGCGCAGATTCCTGAACAAAAATACGGATCGCCATGCATTCCACGGTTGTTCGTTCCCTGTTCAGCAAGCTGAGATAGAACTAGGTGACTTTTCGGCAGGTTGTATAGTTGCGTATCGCACGGCAGATAAAGCTAAGGTTGAATGGTGGAGGTTGATATGAAGCACCCTGTCGACGTTCATGTGGGCAAACGAGTTCGGCATCGCCGGTGGATGATCGGCATGACGCAGCAGCAGCTTGCCGAACGGGTCGGCATCAAGTTCCAGCAGATCCAGAAGTACGAGACCGGGATGAACCGGATCAGCGCCTCGCGGCTCTGGGACATCGCCGAGGCGCTCGGCGTGCCTGTGTCCTTCTTCTTCGAGGGTCTGGACGAGCGCGCGGCAGGCCAGGTCGGGGACGCGCCCACCGACATCATGGTGGACAAGGAGGCGCTGGAACTCGTCCGCTCCTACTATGCGATCCCCGAGACGCAGCGCCGCCGGCTCTTCGAACTCGCCCGCGTCCTGAGCGACGTCGCCTGACCGTTGCATGACAGCGCACCCGCCGCGCGGCCGAGGGGCCGCGCGGCGGAGTGGGCGGACCCGATGCCCGACCTCTCCGACAGCACGAAGGCCGAGCTTGTGGCCGTGGCCGACGCCGCGGCCGATGCGGCGCGGGTCGAGACGCTGCGCCATTTCCGCTCGGCCGGTCTCATCGCCGAGAGCAAGCGCGCCGATTTCGACCCGGTCACCCTTGCCGACCGCGCCGCGGAAGCGGCCATGCGAGCGGTCATCGCCGCGCGGCGCCCCGAGGATGCGATCCTTGGCGAGGAATTCGCGGCGACGGCCGGCACCAGCGGGCTCACCTGGGTGCTCGATCCCATCGACGGCACGCGCGGCTTCCTGAGCGGCACGCCGACCTGGGGCGTCCTCGTGGCCGTCTCGGGGCCCGACGGTCCGCTCTACGGTCTCATCGACCAGCCCTATATCGGCGAGAGGTTCGCGGGCGGCTTCGGACATGCGCTCTGCACCGGCCCGCGGGGGACGGCGGCGCTTGCAACGCGGCCCGAGCGCCCGCTGGCCGAGGCGTTCCTCTTCTCCACCTTCCCCGAGGTCGGGACCGAGGCCGAGCGGCAGGCCTTCGCCCGCGTCGCGGCCCGAGCCCGGCTCACCCGCTATGGCATGGATTGCTACGCCTATGCGTTGCTTGCCGCCGGGCAGATCGACCTCGTGATCGAGGCGGGACTGCAGCCCTACGACATCCACGCGCCCATCGCGGTCATCACGGCGGCGGGCGGGATCGTGACCGACTGGTCAGGGAGGCCGGCCCATGGCGGGGGCCGCGTGCTCGCCGCGGCCAATCCTGCGATTCATGCCGAGGCGATGGCGCTTCTCGGCGCGGTGTCCTGAAGGGGAGGGGGCGCTGCCCCCTCTTGGCCTTCGGCCAATTCACCCCCGGAGTATTTCGGCCAAGATGAAGCCGGGGTCAGGCCAGGCTGAGCTCGGCAAGGAGCCGCAGGGCTTCCTCGCGCGGGGGCGCGAGGGCCGCGCGATCCTCGCCCGGGAAGAAGCGGGCGCGCAGCGCCGTGGCGAGCGGGCGCGGCGCGGCCACGTCGACGCGCGGGCCGGTCCGCAGGGTCTCGGCCTGCCAGCTTCGGGCCAGCGCGATCTGCGCGGCCTTCGTCGCGCCGTAGGCGCCGAAGAAAGGCTGGCCGGCGCGCGGATCGTCGAAGAACACGGCACGGCCCGCGGGCGCGGCGCGCAGGAGCGGCTCGACCATGCGGATCAGCGTCGCGGTGGCGGTGGCGTTGATGGCGGCGGACCGGTCCCAGTCCTTCGCGTCCACATGGCCGGCGGGCGCGAGCGGCGCCGCGTGCACGGCCGTGTGGAGCCAGAGGTCGGCATGGCCCCAGCGGTCGTGGAGGCCGCGGCAGAGATGCGCCATGGCGTCGGCGTTCGCGATGTCCATGGGCGCGAGCGTCGCCTGACCGCCCGCGGCGCGGACGCGGTCGTCGACCTCCTCGAGCGCGCCGGTCGTGCGCGCGACGGCGACGATGTGGTGGGTGGGCGCGAGCGCCACGGCGAAGGCGGCGCCGAGGCCGCGGGAGGCGCCGGTGATGAGGGCGATGCGGGTCATGGGCCGCTACCTGCGCGGGCGCGGTGGGAAGGTCAAGGGGCGCCGCAGCACGCGCCCGGCCCCCGCAGTGCGCGATTCGAAGCGGGAGACCAAGCGGGGAACATTGCTTTACGATGCGTAAACCTATCGCACCTAGCCTGCGCGTGCTGCCTGCCCGAGTGCGCCAGAGGACAGCGAGGCGGACGAGGCGGTGCAGACGGATCGGAACTTGACATTGAAGCGCAGGCTTCAGGCAGGAGCAACATGACTGACACCACCAGAGGCCGCAAGCTGCGGGCAACCTCCGCTTTGGCGGTCGCGCTTCTCGGCGCGACAACCCTCGCCACGACGACCGGCCTCGCTTGGGCTGCGAACGAGACGGCCCTTCAGCACGAGGTCGTGCTCGACAACCTCGAAATGCCCTGGGACATGGCCTTCCTCGGCGACGGGACCATGTTCTTCACCGAGAAATGCCGGGGCCTTTCGGTGCGGATGCCCTCGGGCGAGGTCAACCTGCTTCTCGGGATGGACGCGACGAGCGGCTTCCCCGCGACCGCCGACGATCTCTTCTGCGAAGGCCAGGCTGGAATGATGGGCGTCGCCATCGACCCCGACTTCGCCTCGAACCGCCGGATCTACGTCTATTCGACCTCGAAGATGTCGACCCCGCACACGAACCGCCTCATGCGGCTGGTGGTCAACGCCGGCTTCACCGGCGTCTCTGACCGCACCGACATCGTCGAGGACGTGCCCTACAAGATGGCCGCCTCGGACCATCCCTTCGGCGGTCCGGGCGCGCATAACGGCGGGCGCGTGCGGTTCAACCCGGGCGACGGGTTCCTCTACCTGACGACCGGCGACAACCACAACGGCGAGATTCCGATGAGCCCGACGAGCCTTGGCGGCAAGGTGCTGCGGATCGACACCGACGGCAACGCCGCTGCGGACAATGCGCCGCCCGCGGGCTTCGACCCGCGCATCTACACCTACGGGCACCGCAACGTGCAGGCCATCTCGTTCCACCCGGTCACCAACACGCCCATCGCGGCCGAGCACGGGCCCTGGCATACCGACGAGATCACCGTGCTGGTGAACGGCGGGAATGCCGGCTGGGATCCGCGCCCGAACATGGCCGGCCGGGCCGACTGCCCGGACAACTACTGCGGCTATTCGCCCAACCAGATGGAAGGGATGGATCGCCTCGAGCGGGCGGCCTTCATGCCGATGACCGATCTCGCCACCTATCCCGACGCCATGCCGCCGATCTGGGAGAACAACGGCTGGTCGCAGGGCACCAACGCGTCGGAGTTCCTGACCGGCGCTCAATGGGGCGACTGGGAGGGCGCGCTGGTCGTCGGCCTCCTCGGGATCGGCTTCGGCGGCACGCCTCTCGGTCAGCGGATCGACGTCATCCAGCTGGATGACAGCATGGCGGTGGTCGACGTGACCGAGATGACGCTGCCCATGGAGTCCGCGCGCTTCCGTTCGCTCGTGCAGGGACCGGACGGCAGCCTCTATACCGCCACCGACGAGGGCGCGATCCACAGGCTGACGCCGGGCAGCTGACCGGCCGCGCCACGCCGCCGCCTGCGCGGCGTGGCGCTTTTCATGACCCGGGCTGTGCCGGCATGCCGGCCCCGGCGACCACACCGTCTCCGCGGGAGGTCAGGCTCTGGACCCGTTGGCGTGCCTGTTCGAGCGGGCGTCCGTCACCTTGAGGCGCCGGGAGATCCGAGCGCCGCGGGACCGGCCCTGTCCGGCAGATGGCGCGCGCCCTCAAGGATCCGCCGGGCCCTTCCGACGTGGAAGACGGGGCGGGATGTGCCCGGCGCCGCGGCGATCCGCGACGGCGCTCCATGGGCGGAAGGCGCCGCCCTGATCGACGGGCGGCGGGCGCGTTCAAGGAGCCAATGCCGACAGGCGGCGGGCGCGTCGAAAGAGCCGATGTCGACGGGCGGGTGTGGCTTCTTGAAAACCGCTCGGTTCCGAGAGGGACGTTCGGCGCGGACGACCGAGCGGGACAGACCCTGTCCTACCCCGGGCCTTGCGGAGGTCCGGAAGTCCCGAGCGGCCCTCTCCCGTAGAGGGCAGCGGGACGCCGAAAGCGCCGCCCCCCTCTACGGGAGAGGGCCGCCTAGGCCGACAGGAGGCGTCCCGCGGCGTCCGGCGCTCAGTTCAGGCCGGCAATGAAGGCGGCCAGGTTCGCGATCTCCTCGTCGGTGAGCACCTCCGCCACCGGCTCCATCAGGGCCGAATTCGGGCCAACGCGCTCGCCCGCCCTGTACTGCGTCAGCCGCCCGGCGAGATGCTCGGCGTCGTAGCCGAGGAGCTTGGGAAAGCTGCCCACGCCCTTGGCCGCAGGGCCGTGGCACTGCCGGCAGGAGTCCCGGTAGAGCGACTGTCCCGCCTCGATGTCCTGAGCCCCCGCCTGCCCGGCCGGGATCAGCATGGCCGCGACAGCGGCCACCGAAAATGCCTTCACCATGAACGTCCTCGCTTTGGTCCCGCGCAGCCGCGCGGCGACATGCCCATGCACGCGCCGACAGCGGCCCTGTCACGACACCCTATCGAGCACTCCTTTAAGGAAGGTTCAACGGCGCCTGACGCGCCGTCATTCGGCCGCCTTGAGCGCGAAGCCCTTCTCGATCTGGTCGGAGGGCGCCACCGGGTACTCGCCCGAAAAGCAGGCGTCGCAATACTGCGGCGCCGAGGCATCGCGCCCCCCGGCCTCGCCCACCGCGCGGTAAAGCCCGTCGAGCGTGATGAAGCGGAGCGAATCGACGCCCAGATGCGTGGTCATCTCGGCCTCGCTCATCGTCGCGGCGATCAGCTTTTCGCGCTGGGGCGTGTCGACCCCGTAGAAGCAGGGCCAGGCCGTGGGCGGCGAGGCGATGCGGAAATGCACCTCGGCCGCGCCGGATTCGACCAGCATCTCCTTGATCTTGCGCGAGGTCGTCCCGCGCACGACGCTGTCGTCGACAAGGATGATGCGCTTGCCCTTCACCAGCGCGCGATTGATGTTGAGCTTGAGCCGCACGCCCATGTTCCGGATCTGTTCGGTCGGCTCGATGAAGGTGCGGCCCACGTACTGGTTGCGCACGATCCCGAAGGCGAAGGGGATGCCCGACTGCTGGCTGAAGCCGATCGCGGCCGGGGTCCCGCTGTCGGGCACCGGGCAGACCAGATCGGCCTCGGCGGGGGCTTCCTTGGCCAGCTCGACCCCGATCTGGCGGCGCGTCTCGTAGACCGACTTGCCGCCGAGGATCGAATCGGGGCGCGAAAAGTAGACGTGCTCGAAGATGCAGAAGCGCGACTTCCGCGCGCCGAAGGGCCGGTCGCTTTTCAGACCGCCGTCCTCGATCACCACCATCTCGCCCGGCTCGACCTCGCGGATGAACTCGGCCCCCACGATGTCGAGCGCGCAGGTCTCGGACGACAGGACCCAGCCCTCGCCCAGCCGCCCGATGACGAGCGGGCGCACGCCCAGCGCGTCGCGCACGCCGATGAGCTTGGTGCGCGTCATCGCGACGACCGAGAAGGCGCCCTCGACGCGGCGGAGCGCGTCCTTCATCCGCTCGGGCACCGACCGTTGCAGCGACCGCGCCATCAGGTGGATGATGCATTCGCTGTCGGAGGAGGACTGGAAGATC
>DAINOF010000112.1:0-9294 GCA_036735505.1 Paracoccaceae bacterium | reverse complement strand
CGGGGACGGCCTTCGGCATGTTCATGTTGGCCCGGTCGATCGTCACCCAGAGATCCGTCCGGTCCCAGATGTCGACGAAGGCGTCGTAGATGCGCGGGTGCTGGCGGTTGTCCCACAGGAACTGGTGGTTGTAGATCTCGACCATGCCCGTCCCGTTCAGCTCCTTCATGATGTGGTCGCGGCGCTGGGGCGTGTGCCAGGTGGAGGGGTCGGCCGGGTCCTTCTCCTCGAAGCGCCACAGGAGGTCCTTCAGCCGCTCGACGTTCCCGGGCGGCACGGCGCCCCGCACGATGACATGGCCGCGCGTCGTCCAGTGCGCCCAGTCCTCGGGCGACAGCACGCGGAGCGGCAGGGTCTTGGCGATGCGATGCAGCGGCGTCGCGGTCTTCCGGCTCGAGGGGTGGGAGTGCCTCGGTCCCCCCTGCGGTCGCGTCGGGTCGGTCATGGCTGCGTCCTGTTCCGGCGGGCCGGTCCGGGGCGCCTGCGCACGGCCCGGCGCGTGAAGGATGAGACGGGGCCCCACGCTTGTCCATCGAAATCGCGGCCCGCGCAAGCATGATGGCGCGCGAGACTAACCTGTGTCAGCCTACGTGGACACGGCTCGGGTTAGCGTCATCCTTTCTTGGACGTGGCGGCGCTCCCCGGTCCTTCTGCGGGCCCGGGTGCCGGCCCGGCCGTGCCGTGCGTGGATGCGGCGGGTGCCGAAGGCCAGCCGGAGCGAGCCAGGTTTCCTTCAAGGGAGGACCGCGCATGGACGACCCCAGCTGGGTCAAGCCCGCCGTGATCGGCGCGGCCGTCGGGGCGACCGTCGGGGTCGTGGTCTTCGGTGCCGTGGGCTTCACGCTCGGCGGCTGGATGACAACCGGCGGGGCCGACCGGGTCCACCTTGCGCTGGCGCACGAGACGATGATCGCGGCGATGGTCCCCGTCTGCCTCGACCTCTCCGCCAACGACCCCGACCGCGCCGCGAAACTGGCCGTCATCCGGGACACGCCCGCCGAAGGACGGCGCGAGGCCGTCATGGTCTCCGGCTGGGCGACCGTCCCGGGGTCCGCGCAGCCGAGCCACGACCTCGCCCAGGCCTGCATGGCCGCCCTCGACCTGCGGCCGGCGGGATGAAGCTCGACACAGGACCAAGAGCCGGACAGGCCATGACACCCACAGCGCAGGACGCAACGGCCCGCCACGGCGCGGGAGCCCGGCAGGACACCCGCGACCTCCGCAGCGACGGTATCCGCGTCGCCGGAAGGCACGGCATCTGGACCGTCACCTCCTCGGGCGTCTTCGTGGGCGACTACCACGACCCGCAGGTCGCGCTTGCGGCGGCGGCGCAGGTCCGTCACCGCGGCCACGGTGGCGGGAAGGCGGGCGACATGGCCGACCCCTGGCATCGCAGCGCGACGGAGATGACCCCGTGATCAGCCGGACCACCATCGTCTTCTCCCGCCCCTTCGACCTGCCCGGCTTCGACGAACAGTTGCCGGCGGGCGACTACGACATCGAGACGGAACTGTCCGCGCCGCCCGACGACAGGGACCCCGCGCTCTGGAAGGCGTCGGTCATGCTCCGGCTGCACGCGCGCACGACCCATCCGGGCCTGTCGCGGAACCTGACCCTCTCGCTCGCGGACCTCGACGGCGCCCGGGCGCGGGACAAGCTCACCGGCAAGGACCTCGCGACCTTCCTGCTTGACGAACTGCTCACCGATCCCTTGGTGCAGCTCGTCATGAAGGCGGATGGCGTCAGCGCAAACCAGCTGCGAGATCTCTACGCCAGATCCGCCGACCCGCCCGAACGGGCCGCGTCCCCGGAGGCCGAAGTCGGGCCGGACGCCTTGCCCGAGACCGCGCCCGCTTCGGGGGATCCCGTCAGCCTCGACCTGCGCCGAAGCGCCGTGGCCCTGATCGCCGCCGACATCCGGCGGCATTCGCTCAAGGACTTCGAGGCGGACCAGACCGAGCTCCGCAAGCGGCAGGAAGAACTCGAGGCGCAGCTTCTCGCCGAACCGGCGCGGACCTGGCAGGAAGCGGCGGGCCGCGCGCAATACCTCATCCGCCGCTATGCCGAAACCGCCGAAGGGCAGGATGCCCGGAAACAAAGGCTCGTGGCCCGCGCTCTTGGGGATCTGGCCCGTCTCATGGAGGACGACAGTTGACCATGGGGACAGCGTCGGACGGGCGCCGCGCGAAGGCGGACGACGGTCCACGGGTGCGGCCCTGCCTGCGATGCCGGACGCCGTTCCCGAGCGAGGGGATCGGCGAGCGCATCTGCCGCGCCTGCAAGGGAACCCAGGCATGGCGGACGGCGATACCGTTGCGCGGCTCTCGCGCCCGCGGCCGGAGCGGCCCGGACCGGGCATGACCGCTGCCCAAGCACCCGCGGAGGACCCGTGACGCGCCTGACCATCCTGCACAGGACGATCTACCGCTACCGCGAGCCGGTGACGCTGTTCCCGCACCGGCTGATGCTGCGCCCGCGCGAGACGCACGACCTTCGCCTTCTGTCGCACGTGGTGACGGTCGACCCCGAGGCGACGATCGCCTGGGCGCAGGACGTGGCGGGCAACTCGGTCGCCACCGCCTCCTTCGCCGCCCCGGCCGACCGCCTCGTGATCGAGAGCCGCGCCGCGATCGATCTCTCGTCGCCGCACTGGCCGGTCTTCCCCATCGCGGTCTCGGCCATGTCCTATCCCTTCGCCTATCCGGACGACGACTGGACCGACCTCGGCGTCCTGACCCGCCCCAAGTACGACGACCCGGCCCAGACCTTCGGCCACTGGGTCGCGGGGTTCGTCCGTAGCCGGCCCACCGACACGCTCGCGTTGCTCAAGGACCTCAACGAGGGAATCGCCGCGCGGATCTTCTACGAGAGCCGCGAGACCGAGGGCACCCAGACCCCGCGCGAGACGCTCGAGCGGGGCCGGGGGTCGTGCCGCGACCTCGCGCTCCTTCTCGTGGAGGCGGCGCGGGTCCTGGGGCTCGGCGCGCGCATCGCCTCGGGCTACCTGCACGACCCCGGGGCCGGGCTGACGGGGTCGGCGGGCGACGGCTCGACCCATGCCTGGGCCGAGATCTACCTTCCCGGTGCAGGCTGGATCGCCTTCGATCCCACGAACAGGTCCGTCGGATCGGGGAACCTGATCCCGGTCGCCGTGGCCCGCGACGTGCATCAGGTCGTCCCGGTCGCAGGCAGCTTCGCGGGTCCCGCCGATGCGCTGATCGACTTCACGGTGCAGGTGACGGTGGGCGAGGACACCGCGACCTGAGGGGGCGACCGCCGGGCCTTCGAGCAGATCCGACGACACCGCGAGCGACGACACATCACGGGCAATGAACCTTGCGCACCCCGGGCGCGTTCCAGTTCCGATTCGCCGCAGGAGACAGGATGCCATCACTTCCAATCAGGCTCGCGACCGCGGCGTTTCTGTCGTGGGTCGCCGCCGCCCCCGCGGCGGCCCAGGACGCCGGCGGCATTGGGGTGACGCTCGGTCCCGGCGCCCGGATCGCGCCGGACTACTTCGGCGCGAGCGGCATGGGCCTCGCGCCCACTGGCGCGTTCTCCGTCCAGAGGCTGGTGCTGCCGAACGGGTTCGGCATCGGATCCGAAAGCGCCCTGCCGACCGATCCGGGCTTCGGGCCGCGCGGGGCGTTCCGCTTCGTCTCGTCCCGCAAGGCCTCCGACAACCCGGAGCTCGGCGGGCTCGACGACATCGACGCCGCGGTCGAGCTGGGCCTGGGTCTCTTCCGGATCACCGAGGGGAGCCGGGTCTACGGCGAGCTCCGGCGGGGGTTCGGCGGCCATCACGGCTGGGTCGCCGAGCTGGGCGCGGACGCCATCGTCCGGCCAACCGACCGGCTGGTGCTGACGGCGGGACCGCGGGCGCACTGGGGCGACGGCACGTTCCTCGGCGCCTACTACGGCGTGACCCCGGCCGAGGCAGGCCGCTCGCAGTTCGCGACCTACAATCCGGACGGAGGTCTCGTCTCCCTCGGGGTCGAACTGAACGCGCGCTACGACTTCCAGAACGGATGGGGTCTGCACGGCACGCTTGGCTGGCGGCGGCTCCAAGGCGATGCCGCGCGGTCGCCCATCACGCAAGCGGGCGACGCGGACCAGTTCGGCGCCCGTCTCATCGTCACGCGCAGCTTCAGCCTCGGCCTGTAAGGTCCCGCCACGTCGGATGCCGCGAAAAACAGGGTCCACGCCAACCTGCATCAGTCCCGCCCGCAAGATGTGCCGGTAGGCATCTCGAGACGGTCGTTTTCCCCGCCGTCAGTCGGGTGTTCCGAGTAATGGCGAGGCTTTGAGGACCGACGGCGGACGACCGTCCCCTGCCGGTCCAAGAAGCCTCGCCTTTCTTGGAAGAGCCCAGGAAAGGATACTTCAATGCAGACGAATTCCCCTTCGCAGAGCACCGCCGAGAAGATGACCTCGGTCAAGGCGGCCTGGGACCAGTCCCCCGCCGGCCCCAAGAAGGACGCGGCCCTCAAGCACTACCAGGCAGCCGAGAAGGCGCAGGCCGCGAATGACGACACCGCCTGCGTCCGCGAACTCGACGCGGCAGCGCACGCGCTCGCCTGAACATCACGCCTCCCCGGCGCCTCGCGCCGGGGAGGACACCTCGCGCAGGAGCGGGCCGTCCTGGTCGAGATAGCCGGCGTCGAAGCCGCCGAGCTCGGTCAGCCGGTCGAAGTCGTCGAAGACGACGCGGCGCTTCTGGAAGGTCACGAGCCCCTCCTCGCGCAGATGCCGCAGGACCCGGTTCACGTGCACCGCGCTGAGGCCGAGCGCATCGGCCAGATGGTATTGCGTCAGCGGGCAGTCGAACCCCCGCCTGTCGCCCATGCCCACGAGCATCAGCCGGGCGCCGAGTTCCAGAAGGAAATGCGCCATGCGTTCCTCGGCCGACCGCCGGCCAAGGTTCACGAGATGCTCGACCACCATCGCCTCGTCGCGCGAGATCGCCCAGAGCACGGCCGTGGCGAGCCTCGGCGCGTGCGAGAAGGCGTCGAAGATGTCGGCGGCGACCACCTCCGACGCCTCGATCCGCGTCACCGCCTCGATGCCGTGATCGGCCGTGCGGAACAGGATGCTTCGCAGCCCGAGGAAGTCGCCCGGGATCTGGAAGTCCACGATCTGCCGCCCGCCGTCGGGCAGGATCTTGTAGGAACAGGCCCAGCCCCGTGCGAGGATGAAGGCCGAGGCGTTCGCCTGGCCCTCGTGGATCATCTCGTGCCCCGCCTGGAACCTCCGGCGGCGCTGGTAGAACCGCGCGAGCGTCTCGAGGTCGGACGCGCCGAGCGCGACGAAGGCCGAGAGCTTGCGGGTGAGTGGGCTGTCCGGCATCAACGTCACGGCTCCCGTGAGGGTGTGGGGGCGGCCCCCGATGCGAATACCCGAGACCGGGCTGCCGCGGACTGCTCTGCATCAGCATATCCCGACGGAGAGGGCCTAGGGTGGTGCGAAGTTCCATGCAGTCCGCCGGCAGAGAGAGAGATCATGACCGTCCCGAACGATATCGCCGGAACCGCCGCCCTGGCCATCTGCGAGTCGCTCCTCCTCGCGCTGAACGACCGCAAGATCCTGCCCGAAAGCGAGATCGTCGGCATTCTGAGGGACGCGGCCGCGGCGCATGAGAACACGGCGCCGGGCGAGTTCGCCGACCTCCACCAGGGCGTCGCCACGCTCATCAACGGCATCATCGCCGGCGGCAATTCGGTCCGGCGACGCTGAGGGGTGTCGTACCTCGCCACCGCCGCCGGGGTCGTCAGCGCGCCGGAGCCGCGCGGCCTCCTTGCCCGGATCTCGCGCGCGCCCTCTACCGCCCGGGCGGCAGGGCGGCGCAATGGGCTCCGCCCGAAGCCTGCCCCGACCCGAGCGCAAGAAGCGGCGGCGCCCTGAACGGATTGGGCGGCACGCTCGCGGCGAGGTCGAGCGCGATCAGCGCGCCCAGCAGGACCGCCACCGCCCCCATCGTCGCCCGCCGCGTCATGCCCGCCCCTCGAGCCCGAGCCTCGGGCGCAGCCGCACGCCCCACCACGACCCGAGGAACGCCGCCACGAACCAGACCCAGCCGTGCAGGCTGCCCGTCGAGACGCCGCTGAAGAAGGCGCCCACGTTGCAGCCGAAGGCGAGCCGCGAGGAATAGCCGAGCACGAGGCCCGCAACCACCGTCGCAGCCCAGGCCCGCAAGGGCAGGTCGGGAAGCGGCTGGGTGAAGCCGTGCCGCCAGGCCGCGACAAGGAAGGCCCCGCCGATCAGGCCGATATTGGTGAGCGAGGTGACATCGGTCAGGATCGTCTGCTCGAGCCGCAGCGCATTGCCCGGCGCGCTCCAGAAGCTCGAGGCCGCGACATCGACGCCGATCGCCTGCGCGCCCTTCGCCGCCCAGAGGCCAAGGCCGTAGACCACGCCCCAGGGCTGCCCCGCGACGACGAGGTTCGCAAGCGCCAGCGCCGCGATCAGCCCCGCCGCCGCCCAGAGCCGGGGCGGGATCCGGCGCGTCCCGGGCGCGGCGAACAGCAGCAGCACGACCGCCACCGCGGCAAGCCCCGCGAGCGTGATCAGGACGCCGGAGGTGCCGCTCAGCACCACGACCGGGGCGGTGCCGAGCCCGGTCCACCAGGTCAGGTGCGCCGCACCAAGGAAGCTGCCGATGGCGAAGAACGGCAGGGCCAGAAGCCCGACCGGATTGCCGCTGCCCGCATTGACGAGCGTGCCCGACCCGCAGCCCAGCACCACCTGCATCGCCGCGCCGAAGACGAAGGCGCCGCCGATCATGGCGATGCCCACGGGCGCATGGGCGCCGATCAGCTCGGCCCCGTTCGCGGTGATCAGCGGGATGGCCACGACCGCCACGAGCCCGATGGCCACGAGCTGCGCGAGAAGCCCCGAGGGGTCGCGGCGCAGGATCATCGCGCGCCAGGGCCCGGCGAAGCCGAAGCGGAGACCCTCGAGCACGATCCCGAAGCCGAGCCCGATGAGGAGCAGGAGCCCGTAGCGCGCCCCCGTCGCCGCCGCGACGGCGAAGGCCGCCACCAGCGGCAGGACGATCAGGAGCGTCCGCTCCAGCCCGCGCCCCATCCGGACTTCGGCCGCAGCGTCGGTCATCGCGGGCCTCAGAATGCGGCCGCGATCTGCTGCCAGACCCGGCGGAAGGGTCCCGGCACGTTCGCCATCTCGTGGCCCGCGTTGGACCAGCCGACCATCGATTCAGGATAGAGCCGGACGTTCCCGATCCCCGCGAGTTCGCTCAGCGCGAACCAGTTCGTCGCCGCCCAGTGGCCGGTGTTGCAGAACGAGATCAGGCCGGCGTCGTCGGTATAGCCGGCGTCCTGCGCGAGTTGGCGCGCCGCGGCGGCATCGACGATCACCGGCCCGCCCCGGAACCAGTTCGAATGCGTGAAGAACTCGGACTGCGGCAGCGTCCCCGGCCGGTCGGCCTCGGCATGTGCCTCGCGACCCGCCCAGAAGGATTCGGGCCGCGCGTCGAGAAGCGTCGCCTCCGCATCGCCCGACACAACCGCCAGCACGTCCTCCTCGGTGGCGAGCCATTCGCTCGAAAAGCTCACCTCGATCCCGCTGCGTTCGGGCGTCACGGCCGTGCGGTCCAGCGGCAGGCCCGCCTCGGTCCAGGCCTTCATGCCGCCGTTCAGGATCGCAAGGTTGCTCACCCCGCTCGACTTCAGCGTCCAGTAGACCCGCGCGGCGGCGCCGAAGTCGGTATCGTTCGCGCCCTGGTGGACGATCACCGTGGGCCGGTCCGCGGTGACGCCGAGCGACTGCAGCACCTCGGTCAGCACGGCGTCGGACGGCACCTGCCCCGGGTTCTCGGCCGGGCCGCGGAACAGGGCGTAAGGCGCGTTCACGGCGCCTTCGACATGGCCGCCCGCATAGCTCGCGGCGTCGTCCGCGGCGCCCGGCGCGCGGATGTCGAGGATGAGCGGCGCGGCGCTCTCGGCCAGCGCGACGAGCTCGGCGGGGGCGAGCAGCGGCGCAAGGGCGGCCTCGGCGGCGGCAAGGCCGGCGTGGCCGATGAAAAGGGCGGCGATCGCGGCGGTCCCGGTCTTCATGACACTCTCCCGTTCTTCGTTCCCAGGGCCTTATGACTGCGTCGATACCCGGTCAAGCGATCGCCATGGCGCCTGCATCGGGCCTCGAAGCCCGCCGCGAGAGCGCCGTGGTGGCGGGACCGCGGCACGCCGGCCGGTTGTTCCTCGGCCGCGAGAGGTCGCGGAACGATCGCCTCACCTGCGGCCCGCGCCGGCGGTCGTCTTCCCCGAACCTCCGCGCGATCACATCTTCGGCAATGCGCGCGTCCTGCGGCGCCGGCACGGTCGGGCGTTCCTCTATTCGGTGGCCCGCGCCGCGATGGCCTCGAATCGCCCGTCGAGCTCCCCGGCGATCCGCGCGAGGTCTTCCCCGCCTTCGTCCACATAGGGCGCGAAGACGAAGCTCGGCGTCTTCCAGCTCAGTGTCGCGGTCCCGTCGGCGTCCTCGGTCACGTAGAACCGTACCGGCGCCTCGATCATCGCGGCGGTCGAGAGGGTCAGGATCCGCACCGCGAAGTCGTTGTTGAAGACGCCCACGACCCGGTTCTCGGGAATCTCGATCCCCCGCTGAAGGGCGGCCGCGGTCGGCCCGGCCTGGGTCACGACGCCCATGTTCTCCGCTGCGACAGCCGACGTCAGCCGTTCGAGAAGTTCCGCATGGGTGAACTCGGTCTCGATCACCTGCCAGCCCGGCCTCGGCTGGATGTCGGCCGATGCGACCGCCGGATGCCCGAAGGCGATGACCGCCGCCAGAAGCCTGAGTGCCGTCTTCATGATGCGTCCCCGTCTATGCTTTCGTGTCAAAGGACGCGCGTCGATGGTCCGACCACCGCGCCGCCCGTCGCACGATCCTACCCTACGCGGGGGGCACGAGACTATCGCCACGCCCGTCACGTCTTCGTGCCTTGCTGACCCGTCGATGCCAGGGCAATTGCAGGTCCGAAGCGGCCGGAAAGGGGTCCGGTCGACCAGGTTCGGCGTCCGGATCATTGGTGTCGTGCGACGCGGGAGAGCGGGACCGCCCCCCGTGTCACACGCACGAGCGACCGCGCATGATCCGGCGGAACGCTGCGGCCCGCAGGACCCATCGGCCGGCGGCCCATCCCTCGCCCACGACCAGGGCCACCTGGGCCTTGAACGCGCTCGTCCGGCGGATCGGGACGGCGTCGCCGCCCGACCGCGGTCCCGGCGGTCAGCACCTTCCGTCTCCGCCCGCCCCCCGCGCGGCACCCCTCTCCCACGG